>DATHLL010000545.1:0-6996 GCA_035488195.1 Candidatus Elarobacter sp.
AGCAGCGTGCGCGAGAACGCCGACGCGATCAGCGTCACGCCGACGAGCAGGTGCGCCAACGTCGCGGTGTACCGCGCGCTCCGGTCGCGGCGAAGAGCGAGCGGCGCCGCCAGCGATCCCGTCAGATAGCCGGCGAAATGCAGCGTCGCGACGAGTCCGAACGCGGAGAACGAGCCCGCGACGTCGGCGCGAATCGCCGGCAGCACGAGGCCGTACCCGAGCCGCGCGAGCCCGATGTCGACGGTGATCGCGATCAGAGACCAGAGCACCGCCGAGCGGACCATGCGAACCGATTATCCCCGCGCGGTATCCTCGCCTGTGGACGAAACGCACGTACACCGGCGAGTATACGAACGGCGCGACCGGAGTAGCAGACAAAGCGGCGCGGACGGCGTAGCGTGGACCCATGTCGCTGCCATTCCTCGATCTCCCGATCGTGCTCGCGCCGATGGGCGGCTCCGCGACCGTCGAGCTCGTCGCCGCCGTCAGCAACGCCGGCGGCTTCGGCATCCTGCCGTGCGCCTACCTCACCGCCGAGCAGATCGCCGCGCAAACGGCGGCGCTCGGCGAAGCGACGTCGCGCCCGTTCGGCGTGAACGTCTTCGTCGAGCCGCCGCCGTACGAAGCCGACGCCGCCGTGCTCGCGCACGCGCACGAGCGCCTGCGACCGTACCGCGAGGAACTCGGCATCCCGCATCCCGAGCGCCCGGCCGTCCCGCCCGATCGCTACCACGATCAGATCGAAGCGATCCTGCGCGCACGCCCTGCGGTCTTCACGTTCACGTTCGGCATCCCCGACGCGCAGACGCTGCGTCGATTCCGCGACGCCGGCATCTTCACGATCGGCACCGCGACGACGGTCGACGAGGCGCTCGCACTCGAAGCGGCCGGCGTCGACAGCGTCTTCGCGCAGGGCTCGGAGGCGGGCGCGCACCGCGGCACGTTCCTCGCGCCGGTCGAAGCGTCGCTGGTCGGCACGCTTGCGCTCGTCCCGCAAGTCGTCGACGCGACCGGTCTGCCGGTGATCGCGGCGGGCGGGATCGGCGACGGCCGCGGCGTCGCGGCGGCGCTCGCGCTCGGCGCGGAGGCGGCCGCGCTCGGCACGTCGTTCCTCCTCGCCGACGAGTCGGGGATCGCGCCCGCGCATCGCGCGCTGCTCGCCTCGGAATCCGCGCGCAGCACCGTGCTCACGCGCGCGTTCTCCGGCCGCACCGCGCGCGGGATCGCGAACCGTGTCGTCACCGACCTCGCGGACCCGGACGACATCGCGCCGTATCCGTTCCAGAACGCGATGACACGCGACATCCGCACCGCCGCCGCCGAGCGGGGCCGCGCGGAGTTCCTCTCGCTGTGGGCCGGCCAAGCGGCGCGCCTCGCGAAATCAAAGCCCGCGGCGGAGATCGTCGCCGACCTCATGCGCGAGGCGCGCGCCGCCGCGCGAGCGTCCGTCGCGGCGCTGCCGTAGCCGAGCGGGAGCCGCCGTTGCGGGCGCACCGGCGGCGCTCGGCGAACCGCGCCGCATGGACATCACGCAGCTCATCCTCGACGACCACCACGAGCAGCGCCGCCTCTTCGCGATCCTCGAACAGATCGACCGCACCGACACCGCGACGCTCACCGCCGTCTGGGGCCGGCTGGCGGCGTTCCTCGAAGTCCACGCCGCAGCGGAAGAAGAGCTCTTCTATCCCGAGCTCCTGCACGTCGGGAAGGGCGAGGGCGGCAAGTCCGACGCGGCCGACGAGACCGAGGACGCGATCAAGGACCACAACGAGATCCGCGACGCGGTCGCGGAGGTCGCGAAGCAGCAAGTCGGCACCGCCGGCTGGTTCAAGGCGATCGCGAAAGCGAACGAAGCGAACGGCGACCACATGGCGGAAGAAGAGCGCGAAGGGCTGACCGACTTCCGCCGCCACGCCTCGCTCCAGACGCGCCACGACCTCGCGGTGAAGTTCGCCGCCTTCGAGGCGCGCCACGTCACCGGCGTGAAAGCGGTCGACAAAGACCCGCACGAGTACATCGAGGAGCACAGCTAGCGATCGGCCGGGCGTGAGCGAAGTGAGCCGCACGGCGATCGCGACGCTGGCGCAGCGCGCGCTGCACCAGACCGTCGATCCGGAGCGCGAATACGAGGACGACGTCGCGGTCCGGCTCTTCGCGGGCGTGGCGCTCGCGCGCGCGACGGAACGTTTCGGGACGCGCGGAGAATCCGCGGGCGTGCTGCGCGCGCACGTCGTGCGGCGGACGATCTTCGCCGAGGAACGGCTCCGCCGCGCGGTCACCGAGCGCGGGGTCGCGCAGTACGCGGTCCTCGGCGCCGGCTACGACACGTTCGCGTACCGCCAGCCGGACTGGGCGCGCGGTCTGCGCATCGTGGAGATCGACCAGCCCGCGACGCAGCGCGAGAAGCGCCAGGCGCTCGAGCTCGGCGGCGTCGCGATCCCGCCGAACGTCGCGTTCGCGCCGGTCGACTTCGAGACGACCTCGCTGCGCGACGGCCTCGCCGCGGCCGGCATCGACCTCGCCGCGCCGGTGTTCTTCTCCTGGCTCGGCGTGACGATGTACCTCACGCGCGCGGCCGTCGAGCAGACGCTCGCGACGCTCGCCGGCTTCGCGAGCGGCACGGAGATCGCGTTCACGTTCACCCGCCTCGGCCGCTCGCAAACGATGGCGGCCGCCGCGGCGGCAGCCGGCGAACCGTGGCTCACCGGCTTCGAGGACGACGAGCTGACTGCTCTCCTGCGCGACACCGGCTTCACCGGCATCGAGATCACCGGTCCATACGCCCGCGCCGTCGTCCCATAGCCTATCCCGCTCCAACGCAGTGTGTGTTCGGCGGTGATCGCGAGGCCGCAGGTTACAACGCGCGGCGAAACGCGAGCCGCACGGTGAACCCGAACACGGCGATCAGCACGAGCAAGATCGTCAGGGCGCCGGCCGCCGTGAACGCCGGCGCCGCGCGTGCCCCGCACACGGCGCTCGCGGACGCCGAGAGCCAGGACCAAGCGCGGATCAGCGGGCTCGTGCCGAGTCCCGCGACTTCGCGGGCACTCGCCGCGAGATCGTCGGGCAGCCAGGTCGCGCCGTCGACGATACGAGCGACGCGCGCACGCTGGTCGATCACGACCGCCGCTTCGGTGTGCGCGACGACGCCCGGCAACGGTCGCGACACGACGATCCCGAACCGCTCCGCCAGCGCATCCACCTCGACTGGATCCCCGGTCGCGAACGTCCACACGGACGGATCGGCCCCGTACGCCGCGCCGTAACGCGCCAGCACGCGCGGCGTGTCGTACGCCGGGTCGAGCGTGACGAGCACCAGCCGCACCGGCTGCCCGCGCAGCATCGCCTGCATCTTCGCGAACTTCGCCGAAACCAGCGGACACATCCGCGCGTCGGCGCAGCGCGTGTAGATGAACGACAGCACGGTCACCCGTCCGTCCGTGCGCTGGAACGAGAACGCGCGCCCGCGCTGATCGACCAGCGGCACGTCCGGCACGGCGTCGCCTTCGTGCAGCACCGGCACGTACGCACGCTGCGCCGGTACGATCGCACGCGGCGCCGGCGCGAAGGCCGGCGCGCGTGCGACGATCGCGGGCGGTGTGGCCGCTACCACGTCCTCATGCCGGGCGCGAGATACGCGTGCGCCTGGATCTGCTGCGCCACCGGCCCGGCATACGCGAGCACCGCGAGCCCGATCGCGACGAGCCCCCAGCGCCCGAGGCGGTCCAGCACCGCGGGCGCCGGCGCCGCCTGATCGTCCGCCGGCGCGAACTCGAGGTCCGGCCGCACGGCGGCCTTGCGGTTCACGACGTACGTTCCGGTCGCGACGACGATGAACATCAGCACCGAGATCGCGATGATCGTCCCGCCGATCGCCGCCCAGACCATCTGCCAGTGCCACGTCGCGGCGCCTTGCGCGCCGAAATAGCTCACGTCCGAGGTGCGGCGCGGCGAGCCGAGCAGCCCCGCCCAGTGCATCGCCGTCGACATGATCGCCATCCCGACGAACCACGTGTACACCTGCGCGAGCGCGAGCTTCGGCGCGAAGAGCTGCCGCCCGGTGAGCGCCGGGATCAGCCCGTACGTCGCGCCGATGAACGTCAGCGCGACCGGTCCGCCGACCGTGATGTGGAAGTGCCCGACGATCCACATCGTGTTGTGCACCAGCACGTCCATCGAGTACGAGTTGTTCACGATCCCGCCGAACCCGCCGAAGATGAACAGGATCATCCCGAGCGCCGGCCCCGCGAACACCGGATCGCGCCACGGCAGCCAGCGCACGACGTTGAGGAACCCGCGCACGCCGGCCCGGCGCGCGGCGATCTCGAACGTCGCGAAGATCGCGAACGCCGTCATGAACGAGGGGATCGCGACACCGTAGGTCGTCATCGTGTGCAGCCACTTCCACCCCGCCGAGACGCCCGGATCGAGGTACTGGTGGTGCAGCCCGACCGGCGTCGAGAGCAGCAGCAGCATGACGAACGCCAGCCGCGTGAGCGGATCGCTGAACACCCGCCCCTTGAACGTCGCCGGCACGACGGTGTACCAGATCGTGTACGCGCCCATGATCCAGAAGTACACCAGCGGGTGCCCGAAATACCAGAAGAACATCCGCGTCAGCCCGACGTCGATCCCCGCCGTCCAGCCGAGCGACCACGGCAGCAGCAGCAGCATCTCGGCGACGACGCCGAGCGTCGCGATGATCCACATGATCATCGTGCAGGCCGCCATGAACGCGGGCAGCGGGATCCGCGCACCGCGCTCGACGCGCTTGAACCAGGCGACGTTCAGGAACAGGTCCGCGGCGACGACCCACGTCCCGAGCACGAGCAGCGTCGCGCCGAGGTAGAACAGCGGGCTCGCCTTGAGCGGCGCGTAGAACGTGTAGAGCACGCTCGCGTTCCCGGCCAGGATCTCGATCGCCGCCGTCACCGTACCGACCAGCATCGTGCAGTAGCCGATCCACCCCAGCCGCGTCGAGCGGATCCGCGGGATCGTCCGGTACACCGCGAACGTGAACAGCCCGGTGATGAAGAAGGTGGTGAAGACGAGCGCCATCAGCACGCCGTGCGCCGTTAGCATCCGGTAGTAGTCGAACCACGGCGGCATCACGATGAAGTTCGCGCGCGAGAAGCCCTGCAGCATCCCGAACAGCGCGCCGATCCCGAGGACCAGCGTCGCGGTGTAGACGTGCGCGAGCACCAGCAGATCGCCGGCCGCGCGCGAGAGCGCGAGCTCCTGACCGGACCGCTCGGCGAGCGCGCCGCTCGAGATCTTCGTCGCGACGGCCATCACTCCACCGTCACTTTCGCGGCCATCGTGTGGTGCCCGGCGCCGCAGTACTCGTTGCAGACCAGCAAAAACGTCCCGCGGTCCTTGAACGTGTGCGAGACGCTGCTGACCCAGCCCGGCGTCACCATCGTGTTCACGCCGGTCGCCGGGATGCTGAACCCGTGCTCGACGTCCGCGCTGGTGACGTAGAACGTGACGCGCGATCCGGCCGGGACCCGAATCTCGGCCGGCGCGAACGAGAAGATGCGCGCGACGTAGTACGCTTCGTACGCCCCGTCGGCGATCTTGCGCAGCCCCGGATGGTCGAACGG
The DNA here is from genome assembly GCA_035488195.1 of Candidatus Elarobacter sp. Lineage (GTDB taxonomy): Bacteria > Vulcanimicrobiota > Vulcanimicrobiia > Vulcanimicrobiales > Vulcanimicrobiaceae > Vulcanimicrobium. The sequence continues at coordinate 5,604 of DATHLL010000545.1, forward strand.
CGGCGTCTGTGCGACCTTGGTGGGGTCGATGCTCTGCACGCGGCTCGGCGGGACGAAGCCGTCGACGATCGCCGAAGTCGTGATGATCGCCGCGAAGAGCACGAGGATCCCGAGCCCCACGGTCATCCAGAGCCGTTCTTGCGGATGAACGTGCACGCTCACCACCTCGCCCGGAGCAGCACGTAGATCGCGAGCCACCCGGCGACGATCAGGCCGCCGAGCGCGAATACGAAGGCGAGCGTCGCCGGAAGCGGCTCGTCCGGTGTCTTGTCCATGCGCGGATCGTAGCGAACCGGCGGGCAGCGCCGGTGAACGGCTCGTGAACGCGCGTTCACACGCCGGGCGCGGGACCACCCCCGCAGCCGGTCGAACCGCAACGGCGGTGAACACCGTGGAGGGACGCACGGTCCTGCTGGTCGACGACGAGCCGATGCTGGTCGACGTGCTGGAGCGCTACCTCCGCGACGACGGCTTCACGGTCGTCCGCGCCGCCGACGGGCCCGGCGCGGTCGAGGCGTTCGAGCGCAGCCGCCCGGACCTGGTCGTCCTCGACATCAACCTCCCCGGCTTCCCGGGGACCGACGTGCTGCGGAAGATCCGCGCGATCCGCGACGTGCCGATCATCATGCTGACCGGCCGCGCCGACGAGGTCGACCGCGTCGTCGGCCTCGAGCTCGGCGCCGACGACTACGTCGCCAAACCGTTCAGCCCGCGCGAGGTCGTCGCGCGCGTGAAGAGCGTCCTGCGGCGCGCCGAACGGCCGCAGGCCGCGGCCGCGCACCACGAGCGGCGCGTCGGCGCGATCGTGATCGACACGGTCGCGCACGAGGTCCACGTCGACGGAAAGCCGGTGACGCTGACGCCGACGCAGTTCAAGATCCTCGACGTGCTCGCGCAGCACGTCGGCCAGACCCTCACGCGCGACCAGCTCCTCGAGCGGGTCAGCGCCGACGGCGACGTCTACGACCGCACGCTGGACCGGCACATCGCGAACCTCCGCGCCCGCGTCGAGCCAGATCCCTCGAACCCGCGCCACATCGTCACCGTGTTCGGCGTCGGCTACAAGATGGTTGCCCCGACGTGAGGGAGCTGATCCACGACATCCGCAACCAGCTCGCCGTCGCGGTGGCGACCGTCGAGGCGTTCCGCGACGGCATGCTCGAGCCGACGCCCGAACGGCTCGACGACGTGCTGAGCGCGCTCGCCGCGGTCGAGACGCTGCTCGCGAAACTCCCGCGCGACAGCGACGGCACCGCGCCGCCGATGTGACGTTCACGTGAAGCCGCCTTCGCCACCCGTTCACGAGATCGTGCAACGCTGAACGCCATGAAGAACGAGGTCCGTATGTCCAACGTCCGGGAACGCCTTTTCATCGACGCGCCGTACACGCAGA
>DATHLL010000546.1:0-3702 GCA_035488195.1 Candidatus Elarobacter sp.
GCGCGGTCTGAGGCACTGCGCGGAGCGCGCCGTACGCCAGGCGCGCGAGCTGCCAGCCCTCGCGCGCGCGGACGACGTATGCCCGCACGCCGGAAGCAATGGCGGAGATGCGCGCGTCGGTGGCGGCGGCCGCGTTGGTGAGCTCGTCGAGCCGGAGTCCCGCCGGTGCTGCGCCGCGCGCGCCTGCGGCGCGGATGGCGGGGACGTTCTCGCCGATCCCGCCGGTGAAGACGAGCACATCGATCCCGCCCAGGACGCCGATCATCGCACCGATCCCCGCGCGCAGGCGCCACGCGAGGACGTCGAGCGCGAGACGTGCGCCGCCGTCGCCAACGGCCGCGGCGGTGAGGAGATCGCGGACGTCTCCGCTGGTGCCGGAGATTCCGAGCAGCCCCGAACGGCGCTCGAGCAGCGTTTCGAGCTCGGCGGGCGTCGTGCCGTCGCGCAGCAGGTGGAGCAGCAAGCCCGGATCGACGGAGCCGCTTCGGGTCGCCATTGGGAGGCCTTCGAGCGGCGTGTAGCCCATGGTCGTGTCGATGCTCGCGCCGCCGTCGATCGCGCATAGCGACGAGCCGCCGCCGAGGTGCGCGGTCACCACGCGCGCGTGGGCGACGTCGAGTCCGGCGAGCGCGCACGCGCGGTGCGCGGCGTACTCGTGGCTGAGGCCGTGGTATCCGATGCGGCGCAGACCGCGGCGCGTGAGCTCGCGCGGGATCGCGTACGTCGTCGCGGCCTCGCTCATCGTGCGATGGAACGCCGAGTCGGAAACCGCGAGCTGCGGTGTCCGTGGACGAAGCCGCCGCACGAGCGAGACCATGCGCAACGCCGCGGCGTCGTGCAGCGGCGCATCGGCGCCTGCACGTGCAATTGCATCGGCCGCACCGTCGTCCAGCGGCAGAACCGGCGGTGCACCATCCGGCAAGCGCACGAAGCGGTGCGCGACCGCGTCGTCGTCCTCGCGCAGTGCATCGGCGAGCAGATCGCCGGCTGCGTCGAGCGGTGCGTGCGCTTCCCACACCGCGGCCGGCGGGCCGGCGAGCGGAGGCAGCGGGGCCTCGACCTCGTAGCGCTCCAGCTTCACGCCGGTCGAGCCGGCGTTCACGGTCAGGATCCGCATCGCGTGCGCGGCGTGAACGTCCAGTCCGTCACCTCCGGCATGTCCTCGCCGGCGGCGAGGATGTACTCGGCGTGCCGGCGCAGCGCGTCCTCGTAGAACGCGCGTGCGGCGGCCGGCGCGCGGTACGTCATGCTGCTCTCTTCCGCGCGGCGCAGCGCGTCGAGCGCGAGATGGTAGCGGCTCGTCCGGTTGAGGACCGTCATGTCGAACGGCGTCGTCGTCGTGCCTTCCTCGATGTAGCCGTGGACGTGGAAGCGGGCGGGCGAGGAGCGGCGGTAGATCAGCTCGTGGATCGTGCGCGGGTAGCCGTGGTAGGCGAGGATCACCGGCTGCTCGGCGGTGAAGAGCGCCTCGAAGCCGACGTCGTGGATCCCGTGCGGGTGCATCTCCGGTGAAGCCAGCGCGAAGAGATCGATGACGTTCACGACGCGCACGCGCAGCGCGGGCGCGTGCTCGCGCAGCAGCGAGACGGCCGCGAGCGTCTCGAGCGCCATCACGTCGCCGGCGCAGGCCAGCACGACCTGCGGCTCCGCGTCGTCGGCCGCCCACGGCCAGCGGCTCGCGCCGGCGGCGAACTCGGCGCGCGCCTCGGCGAGGTCGAGGAACTGCGGCGCGTCCTGTTTGGGCGCGACGATCACGTTGATGCGGTCGGTGCTCGCCAGCGCGCGCTCGCCGGCGCAGAGCAGCGTGTTCGCGTCGGGCGGGAAGTAGACGCGCACGGCCTCCGGCCGCTTCGTCAGCACGGTGTTGACGAAGCCCGGCCCTTGGTGCGAGTAGCCGTTGTGCTCCTGGCGCCAGACGTGCGAGGTGAGCAGGAAGTTCAGCGAGGAGAGCGGTTTGCGCCACGGCGTCTCGTGCGCCATCTTCAGCCACTTCGCGTACTGCGCGACCATCGAGTCGACGATCGGGACGAAGCCTTCGTACGAGGCGAAGATCCCGTGGCGCCCGGAAAGCACGTAGCCTTCCATCCAGCCTTCGCAGGTGTGCTCGCTGAGCATCTCCATCACGCGGCCGTCGTGCGCGAGGTGCTCGTCGGTCGCCGTGCGCGGAAGCAGCCACGCGCGCGCGGTCTCGCCGAAGACGCCGTCGAGCTTGTTCGAGGACGCTTCGTCGGGCGAGAACAGCCGGAAGTTCGCATTCGCCGCGTTCGCCCGGAAGACGTCGGCGAGCCAGTCGCCGAGCCGGTGCGTCGCCGAGCACGACCGTTCGCCGGGGATGCGGACGTCTTCCGCATACGGCTCGAGCGCGGGCAGACGCAGCGGGACGCGGCGCGCGCCGCCGTTCGCGCGCGAGCTGCGCCCCAGCATTCGCGCCGAGCGCGGGAGCAGCTCCAGGATGTCGGCGTGCGGCCGGCCTGCTTCGTCGAACAGTTCGTCGGGACGGTACGAACGCAGCCAGCGCTCGACCGCGGCGCGGTGCTCGGCATCGTGCGCGGGATCGGTGATCGGGATCCCGTGCGCGCGCGGCGTGTCGAGGACCGGCTTGCCGTCGATCGCGCGCGGGCCGGTCATCCCTTTCGGCGAGCGCAGCACCAGGACGGGCGGCGCGATCGGCGCATCGCAGCGCAGCGCCGCCGCGCGGCGTCGCGCGAGCCGGTCGTACGCGGCGTCGAACGCGAACGCGACGCGCTCGTGCATCGTGTCGCGGTCGTCATCCTCTTCGACCGAGACGACGATCGGCTCGTAGCCCATCCCGCGCAGGTACGCGCGCAGCTCGTCCTCGGCCATGCGCGCGAACACCGCCGGCCCCGAGAGCTTGTAGCCGTTGAGGTGCAGGATCGGGAGCACCGCGCCGGAGGCAGCCGGGTCGGCGAAGAGATGCGAGAGCCAGGAGGCGGCGAGCGGGCCGGTCTCCGCCTCACCGTCGCCGACGACGCACGCGACGACCAGGTTCGGGTCGTCGAGCGCGACGCCGTACGCGTGCGAGAGGCAGTACCCGAGCTCGCCGCCTTCGTGCAGTGCGCCCGGCGTGTGCGCGGTCAGATGACTCGGCATCCCGCCGGGCCAGGAGAACGCGTGCGCGAGCGCCGTCGCGCCGGCTTCGTCGCGCGCGAAGCGCGGGTCGAGTTCGGCGAGCGTCCCTTCGAGGAACAGGTTCGCGTAGATCGCGGGCGCGCCGTGGCCCGGGCCGACGACGAGCAGCATTTCGGCGTCGCGCTCGCGGACGAGCCGGTTGAGGTGCGCGTAGATCAGGTTCAACCCCGGCTGCGTCCCCCAGTGCCCGAGGATGCGGCTTTTGCAGTCGGCCGCGCTCAGCGGGCGCCGCAGCAGGACGTTGTCGCGCAGATAGAGCTGCGCAGTTCCCAGGTAGTTGGCCGCGCGCCAGTAGCGGTCGAGCGCCGCGGTCGGCACGGACGGGGCGGTCGGGAGCGTCTCGGCGGTCGTCATCGCTTCCCCAGCCTACCGGCGCCGGGTGCGCGCCTCGTGAACCGGTTGAGAACCGCCGCGTGCCGGCCGTTCCACGGGCGTTCTCACCGGTCGGCGAGGATCGGGGCATGAAGCCCGTCTTCCAGCACATCACGGTCCCCGTCGACGGTTCGGCCGCCTGCGAACGCGGCATCGCGTTCGCGCTGGAGCTCGCACGCG
>DATHLL010000547.1:0-4255 GCA_035488195.1 Candidatus Elarobacter sp.
AACGCGTACGAGCCGATCGCGAAGAACGCCGCGTAGCCCAGATCCAGCAGCCCCGCGAACCCGACCACGATGTTCAGCCCGAGCGCGAGCAGCACGAACGCGCCCGCGTCGGCCAGGAAGTTCGTGAACGCGCCGTTCCGCCCGGCGAATGGCAGCACGATCGCGACGGCGAACGCGATCACCGCCGTCCGCATCCCGGGCGAAACCTTCCCCTTCATACTTTGTTCGGCAGCGACTCGCCGAGGAGCCCGGACGGCCGGAAGATCAGCACCAGCACCAGCACCGAGAAGACGACGACGTTCGCCCACTGGTCGCCGATGAACTGGGTCGTCATCGCCTCGATCAGCCCGATCAGGAAGCCGCCGAGCATCGCGCCGGCGAGGTTCCCGATCCCGCCGAGCACCGCGGCGGTGAACGCCTTGAGCCCGGCGGCGAACCCGTTGAAGAACCACGTCGAGCCGTAGTAGACGCCGGAGACGAAGCCGGCCGCGCCGGCGAGCGCCGAGCCGATCAGGAACGTCAGCGCGATCGTCGTGTTGATGTCGATCCCCATGAGCTGCGCGGCGTCCTTGTCCTGCGCGGTCGCGCGCATCGCCTTGCCGAGCCGCGTGTTCTGCACGAAGGTCTGCAGCACGATCATCAGCACGATCGCGAGCAGGATCACGCTGATCTGCTTCGCCTGCACGTGCACTGCGCCGGCCGCGAACTCGGGATTCGGGATCACCTGCGGGAACGGGACCGGCGAGGGGCCGCGCCAGTACAGCATCACGTTCTCGAGGATGAACGACATCCCGATCGCGGTGATCAGCGGGGCGAGCTTCGGCGCGTTGCGCAGACGCCGGTACGCCAGCCGCTCGACGATCACGCCGGTCAGCCCGCACAGGATCATCGCGCCGAAGATCGTGATCAGCACGATCGGGATCAGCATCGGCCCGCTCACGATCCCGGTGACGCCAAGCAGCGTGAGAATCGCGAGCGAGAAGAACGTCCCGAGCGTATAGACGTCGCCGTGCGCGAAGTTGATCAGCTCGATGATCCCGTAGACCATCGTGTAGCCGAGCGCGATCAGCGCGTAGATGCCGCCGAGCGAGAGCCCGTTGACGAGCTGCTGGAGGAAGAGATCCAAGCTGCTAGGTGGTGACCGGGATCGTCGCGACCGTCACGCGTTTTCCGCCCTGCACCTCGAAGAGGGTGAGGATCGGCGCCGTCGTGTCGCCGTTCGCGTCGAACCCGATCTTGCCGATCGGGGAGTCGAAGTTCTTCGTCGCCGCGACGTTCTTGAGCACGTCGGCGCGGGTCGGCAGCTTGCCGCCGTCGTCGCTGATCGCCTTCTCGATCGCGGCGATCTCGATCTTCGCCGCGGCGTAGGCGTTCGCCGAGTACGGCCCGACGTCGCCGTTGAAGCGCGCCTTGTACGCTTGGACGAAGGTCTTCGCCGAAGGCAGCTTCGAGGCGTCGGGGGCGGCGGTCGTCATGTAGGCGCCGTTCGCCGCGTCGCCGGCGACCTTCTCGAACTCGTCGTCGGAGATGCCGTCGCCGCCGAGGTACGGCGTCTTGGCCATCCCCGCGTCGGCCATCTGCTTGCGCACCAGCCCGCCGCCGGTCGACGTCGTGCCGCCGTAGAAGACGACGTCGGGCTTGAGCGAGGCCGCCTTGGTGAGGAGCGCCTTGAAGTCTTGCTGGTTCGCAGTCGTGTGCTCGTGGCCGAGCACGGTCCCGCCGAGCTGCTTGAACGAGGCCTCGAAGACGTCCGCGAGCCCTTTCCCGTACGTCTCGTTGTCGTCGACGATGAACGCGCGCTTGTAGCCGAGCCGCTGCGCGGCGATCTGCGCGAGCGTCGCGCCTTGGCGCGAGTCACGCGTGCAGACGCGGAAGAACGCGTTGACGTCGGGATGCGCGGTGCGCAGCTTCTTCGCGTCGTCGCCGATCGTCAGGCCGTCGTTGGTCGTCGACGGCGCGATCTGCACCAGCCCCGCGTCGTTCGTGAGCGGGATCTCCGACTTGGCGACATTCGAGTTGAACGGCCCGACCATCGCCAGGACCGCCGAGTCGGCGATGAACGTCTTGACGTTCTGGGCGCCTTGGGCCGGGTCGTGCTTCCCTTGAACCGCGTCGTCGAGCGTCGAGGCCTCCAGCTTGTACTTGCCGCCGGCGAACCCGTTCTTGTTCGCCTCCTCGATCGCGAGGACGGCGCCGTTCTGAGTCGGGATCCCGATCGAGGCGTCGGCGCCGCTGACCGGGAGGTCGATCCCGATCTTGATCGTCTGCGCGCTCCCGCCGCCCGGCGCCGCCGACGACGAGGTCGTGGTCGTGCTGCTGGTGGTCGAGGACGAGTTGGTGCAGGCCGCCAGCATGGCGACCAGGACGACGGCACCCGCGGCGCGCGAGATCGGGGACGAACGCATACGGCGGCTCCTGAACGGAGAGCGAATCGGGCCAGGGATACGCCCGCACGGCGAAACCGCCCTGCGCGCCGGTCGATCGGCGCCGGGCGGCCGCCGCGCTGACCGGGCGAGCGCTACATCGTCCCCGTGGTGGGGACCCGGTCGCCGACCACGTCGATCCGCAGGTCGTCCGCCCAGATCGTCCCGGTGCCGCCTTGCAAGAGCAGGCCGGCGAAGATCTTCTGCGCGTCCGGCGGGACGTTCAGGACGATCGCGAACGGCGTCCAGTCCTTGGTCCCGGTCAGATCGCGGCCGCTCATGTTGTCGAAGGACTCCACCCCGGCGGGCCCGTCGACCCGCATCCAGAACGAGCCGCGGCCGACGTCCTCGCTGCGCAGCACGCCGCTGATCCGCACGCGCTTGCCGCGGTACGCGGTCGCGTCGAAGCTCTCCGCGTACGTGCCGAACTGGCCGGGAGGTGCGCCCGGCTGCGCGCGCAGCACGATCGCGTGTCCGTCGCGGTGCCGCACGGCCGGGTCGTGAGCGCCTACGTAGCCCTCGCCGTGGCTTGCGAACGCGTCCGGCAGCGCGGGCGCGTCGGCCGGGACCGGCGGCGCCGCCGGCGGGCTCATCCGGGCGACCGCGTCGGCGTGCTCCTTCGCTCGCTCCTCGGCGAGCGCGATCCGCGTCGTCGCGGCGTCCGCGTGCGCGAGTCGAAGCGCTTGGCGCAGACCGGCGCTCAGGAGCTCGTCGTCGCCGGCGCGCACGCCGCGCAACGTCGGCGCGACGCGCACGTCGGGGACGATTCCGACCCGCTGCAACGGCGATCCGTCCGGGTGCAGCACCGCCTGCCCGGTGAAGTTCAGCCTGACGCCGCCGGGGACGTAGAAGCCCGTGACGTCGCCGTTCGCGCCGGTGGTCGGCTCGCCGACGAACCGCGCGTGCGCCGAGGCCGCGAGATAGAGCGCCGTGTGCTCCGACTGGCTGATCGCGCGCGGATCGATCACGACGACGACCGGCTTCGCGTAGCGCGGCGCCTTCGGCGCGATCGTCTGGTAGAAGTCGCGGGTTTCGTCGAGATACTCCAGGCCCGCGCCGTTCGGGACGCCGACCGGGACGCGCCGCACCGGCGTGCGGAACAGCGCGGCGCGGACGAGCGTGCCGGTGAAGTGCGGGCCGAGCACCCATGCGGTCCCGCGCGGATACCCGCGCAGGTCGATCACGAGCGCGCGCGTCGCCGCGAGCTTCACCAGCGCGGGCTCCGCTTCGGCGCGGTTCAGCCGTGCGAGATCGAGATAGCCGACGTTCCCGGGCAACACGTCGACGACCGGCCGCGTGCGCTCGGCGAACGGCTGCGGCGCGTTCACGCGCGGCGTGCGGACCTCGCGCACGCGCCCGTCCGCGCCGCGCAGCCGCAACGTCGCGATCGAGCCGACGGGACCGGTGAGCAGCCCCGGCCGTCCGCCCACGTTGTCGAAGAGCGCGCGCGCCGACTGCTCGGTCGAGGCGACGACGTACGGCCGGACGCGCGCCCAGCGCGTCGCGGCCGGCTCGCCGTCGACCGCCTCGATGACGTCGCCGACGGCGAAACCGTCGCGCTTCGCCGCGACCGGATCGGCGTAGCGGATCGCCGGCCGGCCTTCGACGTCGCTCGCGACCAGCGCCGGCCGGCCGCCGTACGCCTCCGCGAACGCCGGCATGACGGTGAAGCCGTGCGTGTCGTGGAGGTGCGCGTACATCTTCTGCAGCGCGAGGTCGTACTGCAGCGGCGTCGACGCGACGTGGAGATCGGCGAGCGCCGTGCGCAGCGCCGCGTCCCAGTCGTCGTGCATCAGCCCTTTGTACGGGTAGACGTACGCGATCGTCCCCCA
>DATHLL010000548.1:0-2943 GCA_035488195.1 Candidatus Elarobacter sp.
GCTGGCGATGCGGGCGAACGTCTCGCCGGTGGCGGGATCGACGTCGTCGTACGTTTCGCCGGAGGCGGCGTCGGCGTACGCGCCGTCGATCCACAGGCGCGTGCGCGGCTGCGGCGCATCCTTCGACAGGCTCAGGATGACATCGGGGTCGGCGGCGACGGCAGTGGAATCGCGATTTGCGGCAATGTCACCCTGAGCTTGTTGAAGGGTGATCTCGTCGGGCGTCACGACGTCGCGTGGAGGGCGATGTGTTTCTCGGGGCGCATCGACGGAACGACCTCGTACAGCTCGGGCAGCCGTTTCGTGATGCGTTCTTCGGCGTCGTCGGGGGCTTGGTACGGCGGGCGCGCGGGGCCCATCTCGATCCCCGTCACGACCGACGCGGTCGCTTTCGTCATCCCGAGGGCGCCGAGCGCGGCTTCGCCGCCGCGCGGGAAGACGCGGTTCAGCCGGCGCTGGATCTCCTGCGCCAGCGCGACGTCGCCGCGCTTCCAAGCGTCGTCGATCGCGACGCAGGCGGGGACCGCGAAGACGTTGATCTGCCCGCCGTTCGAGCCCAGCAGCCGCCCCGTCAGATACGCGCGGAACGTCTGCAGGTAGATCGCGCGGCCGGCGAGCGCGTCGGCGACCTGCTCGAGATGCTGCAGGTCGGTCTCGACCTCTTTCACGCACACGACGTTCTCGAGCTCGGCGACCTTCGCGAAGAACGCCGGCGACATGTGGAACTTCGAGAGCGCCGGATTGTGGTAGACGCAGACCGGGAGCAGACCGCTCTCCGCGACGGTGCGGAAGTGGTCGAGCGCCTCGCGCTCGCCGACCTTCCAGTAGTACGGCGCGATGACGACCGCGCAGTCGTAGCCGAGCTCGGCGGCCTCGCGCGTCCAGCGCAGCGCCTGCAGCGTCGTCGCGCCGGAGGTCATCGCGAACGCGCTCGCGCCCGGATGCTTGCGCGTCTGGTCGAGCACCACGTCGAGCACGCGGCGGCGCTCGTCGTCCTCGAGGTGGAGGAACTCGCCGATCGAGCCGGTCGCGACGATCCCGGTCGCGCCGTGCGCGAAGCACCAGTCGATCTGGGCGCGGAGCGCTCCCTCGTCGACTGCGAACGTGCGGTCCATCGGCGTGACGACGAGCGCGATGACGTCCTTGAAGCGGTCGCGGTACGGTTCGAGTGCCAACTGTGACCTCCGATCGGCGCTCCGCCAAAGATTATGGCGGCACGGGCGCGAACCTTCGCGCATGGCCGGTCGCGCGCCCGCAATCGCGTTCGCCGCAGTCCTCGGTTTCGCGCCGCTCCTCGCGAACGCGGCGGATGCGCCGCGGCCGCTCCGCACGCTCACCTATTCGGTCGACCTGAGCATCAGCGAGTCGCTCGACACGCCGGGCGGAAACATCTCGCCCGTGCGCGCTGTCGCCGTCGTCAAAGGACGGCCGAATGCCGGGCCTCAGCGCCCGCAGAGCGGGAGCGCCGAGCGCCACGCCGGCGCCCGCATGACCGCGCAGGGCGCGATCACGATCGACGTCCTGGAAGCGACCGACGACGCCGGCCTCGTGGTCGCGATCGCAGAGAACGCGCCGAAGCGCGAGCAGCCGCGCGTGAAGATCGCCGTCGGCGCGGACGGCACGCTGTTCTACGATCCGCTCGACTACGGCAAGCTCTCCGAGGAAGAGCTGGCGGTCGTGCGCTGGCTCGGCCGCAACTTCTACGGCGATCATCCGAAGGACGTCGGGACCGCGTGGACCGTCGACCAGAGCGCGAACGGCCACACCGACATCGAGCGCTACCGCGTCCTGGCGCGCGACGACCAGCGCGTCACCCTCGACTACGCGCTCGAGGAACGCAGCGCGAGCGTCGGCGGCTTCGTCGGGACGCGCGCCGGCTCGCTGGTCTACGACACCGCGATGATCGTCCCGGTGAAGGCGACCTTCGAGAGCGTCGCGCGGCGCCAGATCGGACAGTCGTACAACACCGTGCGCACGTCCGTCCGCCTGACGCTCACCACCGACAGCTTCGCGAAGCCTTAGTGGGTTCGCCTTCGGCGAACCCTTCGCGTTCGGGCTTCGCCCGAGCCGCACGTCCTAGTCGTCGTCCTCGTCGGCGGAGTCGGTGCCGACGACGTCGGCGCGCTTGGCGCCGCTCGTCGCGAGCGCCGGCTTCCCGGCCGCCGCGAGCGCCGCGTTGGCGCGCGCGACGTCGCCGCGCTCGAACGCGCTCAGGTCGCGCATCACCGCGTCGAACGCGCGGTCGACGCGCGCGGCGTAGTCGAGCGTCGCCGCCGACGGGGGCGAGCCCGAGCCGAAGAACAGCCCGCCCAGGTCCTCGCGTATCCGTCCCGGGCGCTGGATGAAGTCCTCGTCGTTCGCGAAGTCGGCAGTGAGACGGCCGCGCAGCGCGAGTGCCTTCGCGCGCACGTCCGCGAGCGCCGTCGCGAGCTCGCCGCTCGCGCCCTTCGCGCGCTCCGCCGACGAGGCGGCGTACGCGTCGAGCCGGTTGAGCGCCGCGTTCAGGCGCGAGTACTCCTCCATGTGCCGCTTCGCGAACGCGTACGCCGTGCGGTAGTCGGCGGCACTGAAGTGCGCGCGCGGATCGGGCTTCACGTTCACCGTCTTGGTGAACGTGCGGCCGGCGAGCGCGATGCGCACGCGGTACGTCCCCGGGACGACCGCGACGCCGATGCGCGGACCACGGTACTCTTCCTTCGCCGCGCCGCTCCAACGCACCGGACCGTCCTCGCGCAGATCCCAGCCGATCCTGTTGATCCCGGCGAAATTCGTCACCACCGGAACCTCGCGCTCGTTCACCCGCGTCGTGCCGCGGATGTGGCGCACGACGCGCCCGCTCGCGTCGAGGATCTCGATCTGCGGCGGCTTCGCGCCCGGGCCGGTCTGGAAGAACGAGATCGTCACGCCGCCCGGCGGGTTCTTCCCCGCGTAGCGCGTGTAGAG
>DATHLL010000549.1:0-3922 GCA_035488195.1 Candidatus Elarobacter sp.
GGACGCGATGCGCGTGCTGGGCGTGCGCGAGCCCGACCGCGAGCCGTACGCGACGCACTACATCCCGCAGATCGTCGAGATGATCGGCGAGCTGGTCGAGCGCGGCTACGCGTACGCGACCGACGACGGCGTCTACTACCGGGTCGCGGCGTTCCCGCGCTACGGGACGCTCAGCGGGAAGCACGTCGACGAGTTGCTGATCGGCGCGCGGATCGCGGAGAACGAGCACAAGGACGACCCGCTCGACTTCGCGCTGTGGAAGTTCGCGAAGCCCGGCGAGCCGCAGTGGGACTCGCCGTGGGGACCCGGGCGGCCGGGCTGGCACATCGAGTGCAGCGCGATGTCGCGCGCGCTGCTCGGCGTCCCGTTCGACGTCCACGGCGGCGGCTACGACTTGATCTTCCCGCACCACGAGAACGAGATCGCGCAGAGCGAGCCGCTGATGGAGCGGCCGCCGATGGCGGAGACCTGGGTGCACGGCGGGTTGCTGAACTACGAAGGCCGGAAGATGTCGAAGTCGCTCGGCAACTTCGAGCCGCTCACCGATCTGCTGAAGCGCCACGACCCGTTCGCGATCCGGCTGCTGTTCCTGCAGACCGGTTATCGCAAGCCGATGAACTTCACCGAGGAGTCGATCGCCGGCGCGAGCGCGAGCCTGCAGAAGCTGCAGAAGGCGGCGCTGCGGCTGCGCGAAGACGCGGCGGTGCCCGCGGGCGAGCCGGCGGAGCGTGGGCGCGACGAGCTGGAAGCGCACCGCGAGGCGGTCTTCGCGGCGCTCGACGACGACCTTGACACCGCGAAAGCGCTCGGCGCGCTGCACCTCGCGGTCGCCGACACGGCGCGCTGGCGCGAGCTCGGGCGTTCGGCCGGCGTGCTGGCGCTGGTGCGCGAGGCCGCTGCGATCTTCGGGATCGCGCCGGCGTTCGAGGACGCCGCGCTCGATGCGTTCACCGCCGAGGCGCGCGCGCAGCGCGAGCGCGAGGCGCAGTCGTCGCTCGATCCGGATCTCGTCGAGCGGCTGCGCGCGCGGCTCGGCGACGCGCTGCACCTGAACGGCGTCGCCTCGGCCGAGGACGCGATCGCGCGCGTCATCGACGCGCGCGCGCAGGCGCGCAAGAGCAAGGACTTCGCGCTCGGCGACCGGCTGCGCGACGCGCTGGCGGCCGAGGGGATTGCGCTGAAGGACTCCAAGGACGGGACGACGTGGACCGTCGCCGGCGCGTAGACGCGCAGCGCCCGCCCGCGCCCGGCCGGCGGCGCATGCCGCGGGTCGACTTCGACGACGTCGTCTATGGAGTGCACGCGGTCGACGAGATGCTGGCCGCCGGCGAGCCGCTGCGCCACATCCACGTCGGCGACGACCGCAAGCGCGATCCCGCGCTGCGCAACCTGCTCGAGCGCGCGCGGACGGCGAACGTCCCGGTGCGCTTCGAGAGCCGCGCGTTCTTCGCATCGTTCCCGTACAAGGCGCACCAGGGCGTCGTCGCGATCGGCGAGCCGTTCGAATACGCGACGCTCGAGGACGCGATCGAACTCGGCAAGCGGCAGCGCCCCGCGCTGTACGTCGTCCTCGACCACGTCACCGACCCGCACAACGTCGGCGCGATCATCCGCTCCGCCGAGTGCGCGGGCGCGACCGCGGTCATCTTGCCCGAGCGGCGCAGCGCGGGCGTGAACCCGACCGTGCGCAAGTCGTCGGCCGGTGCGACCGCGTTCGTCCCGGTGGCGCGCGTTGCGAACGTCGCGCAGGCGGTGCGCACGCTGAAGAAGGCCGGCGTGTGGGTCTACGGCGCGGCCGTCGCGCCGGGCGCAAAACCGTACACCGCGGTCGACCTGCGGGAGAGCACGGCGCTCGTGATCGGCGCGGAAGGCGAGGGGATCGCGCCGCTTGTCCAACGCGAGTGCGACGTGCTGGTCGAGATCCCGCTGCGCGGCCGGATCGGTTCCCTCAACGCCTCGGTCGCGGCCGGCATCCTGCTGTACGAAGCGGTCCGCCAGCGCCGCGGCGCGCCGGAAGCCTAGCACGGCGGGTTCCGGCGGTGCACGAGAACCTCGCCGACAATCTGCGGATGTGGGACGAGAGCTACGCGTGGCCGCAGGACGGCGACGAGTGGCAGGGGCAAGCGGCGCTCTGCGGCGTCCCGTACGCGGAGTGGAAGGCGTCGCTGGTCGAGCACCTGATCGATCCGTACGTGACGCCCGAGACGGCGGTGCTCGAGATCGCGCCGGGGCGCGGCCGCTGGACCGAGTACCTCGTCCGGCGCGCGGCGCACGTGACGCTGGTCGACATCAGCCCCGCGTGCCTCGCCTACTGCCGCGAGCGCTTCCAAGCGTTCGCGAACGTCGAGTACGCGCTCACGCCGGGCGACCGGCTGCCGGAGGGCGCGGGCGGGCGGATCGGCGTCGTCTGGTCGTACGACTCGTTCGTCCACATGCATCCGGACGTCGTGGCCGCATATCTCCGGGAGATCCGGCGGGTCCTCAAGCCCGGCGGGCGGGCGGTCGTTCACCACGCGAACGTCGCCGATCCGGCGACGCACCGGCAGGAGGAGGCGCCCGGCTGGCGCTCGGCGGTCACCAGCGCAGCCGTTCGCGGGATGGCCGCCGAGGCGGAGCTCTCGGTGGAGGCGCAGTTCACCTACTGGGACGAGGCGCGGCGGATCGGCGTGCCCCGGTTCGGGGACCAGATCACCGTGCTGCGCGCCGAAAGGGCCGAGCGACCCAGTACTTCGTCCTTGACCTCCTAGAAGGACCCTCCTATACTAGGAGGATCGTGCACGGCCCCGACGGGCTCAGGCCCGCGCTTTCGTGCTCGATCGTTCCCGGCAAGGTAGGTTTCATGGCGATCGCAGCCCCCGTCGCCGAGCCCCTCGACTACCACGAGCGGCCCGACGAAGATCTCGTCTCAGCGGCGAAATCGGGCGACAATTTGGCGATGGAGTTCTTGCTCAACAAGTACAAGAACTTCGTCCGGATCAAGGCAAAGAGCTACTTCCTCATCGGTGCCGACCGAGAGGACATCATCCAGGAAGGCATGATCGGCCTCTACAAGGCCGTCCGCGACTTCAAGGCGGACAAGCTCTCGAGCTTCCGCGCGTTCGCGGAACTGTGCATCACCCGTCAGATCATCACGGCGATCAAGACGGCGACCCGGCAGAAGCACATCCCGCTCAACCAGTACATC
The DNA here is from genome assembly GCA_035488195.1 of Candidatus Elarobacter sp. Lineage (GTDB taxonomy): Bacteria > Vulcanimicrobiota > Vulcanimicrobiia > Vulcanimicrobiales > Vulcanimicrobiaceae > Vulcanimicrobium. The sequence goes on from DATHLL010000549.1 coordinate 3,185, forward strand.
TCGCTCAACAAGCCGATCTACGACGAGGACAGCGAACGGACGCTCCTCGACGTGATGCCCTCGCAGAAGACCTCGGATCCCGAAGAGCTCGTGATCAATCAGGAGGTCTCCGAAGACATCAAGGCGCGTATCCAGGAGAATCTCTCGGACCTCGAGTCGCAGGTGCTGCTCTCGTACCTGGAAGGCAAGTCCTACCAGGAGATGGCGCGCGACCTGAACCGGCACGTGAAGTCGATCGACAACGCGCTGCAGCGCGTGAAGCGGAAGATCGAGAAGAACCTGGCAGAGATCGAGCTGCCTTGAAAGGACGTAGGGACGCGTAGCTGATCCGTCAGCCGACGTCTCGAGGAGTCCGACGGAAAACGAAGAGGCCCCGCTAGCGCGGGGCCTCTTCGAGTCTTTGCGGGTCGGCCGGCGTGTGATCGTGCTGGCCGGGGGCGAGCTCGCGGAGGATCGTCTGATAGATGAGCTCGCGGTCCTCGAGCGGGTCGAAGACGAGGCATTTCTGCTGGCCGCTGCGGCCGACGGGATCGATGAAGATCGTCACGCGGCCGGTTGCGCAGACGTCCAGACAGGTCGTCCCGGTCGCGCGGATCGCGCCCCAATGCCCTTCGGCCTTGAGCCGGTCCTTGAGCCACTCGCGCAGCTTGAGCCGCTCGTCGCCCGCGTGCTCCGGGAAGTCCTCGGCGAACCGGACGTTCAGGCACTTCTCACAGACGAGCGCAAGCCCGCCGCTCC
>DATHLL010000550.1:0-3481 GCA_035488195.1 Candidatus Elarobacter sp.
GTTCACCGGTCCGTCCGGCGGGTTCATCGCGAGTGCGGTCGCGCTCACCAACGTCTCGCGCAAGCCGCTCGCCGGCACCGACCTCTTCTTCGTCGTGTACGACGCGGCGGGGAAGCGCTCGTTCGAGAAGCTCACGGTCACCCCGAGTCCGAGCGGCGAAGACGCGTTGACCGGCGGCGGCCGCCTGCCGGCGGCGGCACCGTACGCGAAGGTCTACTGCACCGTCGGCCGCGTGCGGTTCGCCGACGGCACGGCTTGGGCCGCGCCTGCAGGCTTTCTCAAGGACGCGACCGCGCCGTAGGCAGTTCTCTCGCGCGCCGCAAGGGTAGTGTGAGGCCATGAGACGCACCATTGCAACGGCGATCGCGCTCGCGGTCACATTCGGCCTGCCGGTTGCCGGCTCGGCGCAGATCGTGATGAACGGCGACCAGCAAGTCGCCACCCTGCAAACCGCACTGCGCGACGCGGACCGTGAGACGCGGATGCTCGCCAACCTTCCGAACCAGATCTCCGTGACCGACATCGCGCTCGTCCCGGTCGACGGCATGCGCATGAGCGCGGCACAGCAGCGTTCGATGATGAGCGCGTACGGCGGTGCGCGCCGCGCGGCGCTTCAGGCCGCGCTCTCCAAGGCGACGGTCGCGGACACCGACCGGCGCAACGGTGCGAGCGAAGACCAGAGCTCGCTCGCGGAGTATCTGCAGCACCACAACGTCGACCCGAACCGCGTCGTCGCGGTCGACGTCAACGGCCGCCAGGACCCGCAGAACCCGCGCGTGACGGTCTTCTTCCGCGGCCGCCTGCGCAGCACGACGCAGGGCGGCTGACGGCGTCTTACGCGGGCTTGTCCTCGAGGATCATCAGCGTCGAGCTGCCGGTCGCGTAGACGGTGCCCTTCCCGTCGACCAGGTGCGCTTCGGACGTCGCGGTGCGGCGTCCGGCGTGCACCACGCGCGCGTCGGCGAACACCTTGCCGGTCGCGGCGGTGACGGGGCGGTGGAAACGGGTGTGCAGATCCATCGTCGTCGCGACGCGGCCGGCCGCGAGCAGCGACTGCACCGAGCACCCGAGCGCGTTGTCCATCAGCGTCGTGATGATCCCGCCGTGCACCGAGCCGATCAGGTTGTAGAGCTCCTCGTGCGGCTGCATCGCGAAGACGACGTGGCCGCGCTCGACGGTCTCGAGCGAGAAGTTCATCCAGCGCGTGATGTTCGTGGTCGGCACCTCGCCGCGCTTCATCATCTCGAGCGCTTCGAGCCCGTCCATGCGCCGGAACACGTCCATCGCATGCGGGTAGCCCTCGATCGCGACGGCGCCGTCCGCGGGGCCGGTCCGCGGCGTCGTCATCCGACGGCGACCGCGGCCTTGTCGTGCGCCTCCAGCGACTCGAGGTACTTCTCGACGTCGATCGCCGCTTTGCAGCCGGAGCCGGCCGCCGTCACGGCCTGCTTGTAGCGGACGTCCCACACGTCGCCGGCGACGAAGACGCCCTCGACGTTCGTGCGCACGCCGTCCTCGCTGACGATGTAGCCGGCCGCGTCGAGCTCGAGCTGCCCGCGGAAGATCGCGGTGTTCGGGTCGTGCCCGATCGCGATGAAGAGCGCATCGGCCTCCAGCACGGACTCCTCGCCGGTCACCAGATTTTTCAGCTTCAGCGCGGCGGTCGCGTCCTCGCCGAGCACCTCTTCGACCGCGGTGTTCCAGACGAACGCGATCTTCTCGTGGTTCAGCGCGCGGTCGGCCATGATCTTCGAGGCGCGCAGCGCGTCGCGCCGGTGGATCACCGTCACCTTGCTGCCGAAGCGCGTCAGGAACAGCGCCTCTTCCATCGCGGAGTCGCCCCCGCCGACGACGACGATGTGCTTCTGCCGGAAGAACGCGCCGTCGCAGGTCGCGCAGGTCGAGACGCCGCGGCCGCGCAGCCGCGCTTCGCCCGGGATGTTCAGCCAGCGCGCGCTCGCGCCGGTCGCGACGATCACGCTGTCGGCGGTGTACTCGTCCTCGGCGGTGCGCACGACGAACGGCCGCTTTGCGAAGTCGACCTCGGTGACGTCGACGTTGTGGATCACCGAGCCGAACCGCTCGGCCTGCGCGCGGAACGCCTCCATCAGCTCCGGGCCCATGATTCCGTCCGGGAAGCCGGGGTAGTTCTCCACCTCGGTGGTGAGCATGAGCTGCCCGCCGTACATGTGGCCGGCGAAGACCAGCGGAGCGAGGTTCGCGCGGGCGGCGTAGACGGCGGCGGTCAGGCCGGCCGGTCCGGAGCCGATGATGACGACCTTGGCGTGGTTGGGGGCGGGCATTGCGCCCTCTTCAACCCCGCCCGGGTTGCGTCCGGTTCGCGGGCGGGGGAGCAGGCTTACCGAACGCGGACACGAGCTTGACGCGCGCTTATCGCTCGCGCCAGGCCGGCGAGGGCGCCGATGCGGAAGAGAGGGGCACCAACCTGCCGCTCTTTCAGACGGGACGTTTTTTCATGTTTGCTCGCATCGTCGTCACGGCCGCCGTGGCGCTCTCCCTCGCGGCCCCGTGCGCCGCGCAGACCACCGCCCCGGCCGCGCCCGCACCGGCGGCCGCCGACGCCGCGCCCGCGGCGAACGTCGTCCAGCCGGGCGGCAAGATCGCGATCCCGTCGGGCGACCTCGTCTCCGTCGCGATCCAGCAGGACGTCGGCTCGCGGATCTCCAGCGAAGGCGACACGTTCGCGGTCGTCACGCTGACCGACTACTACGTGCACGGAAGCCTCGTGCTGCCGAAGGGCTCGCCGGGCTACGGCGTGATCACGCACATCAAGCGCGCGGGGAGCTTCCACGCCGGCGGCGAGATGACGTTCACGGTGAAGCGGCTCGTCGCGCCGGACGGCAGCGAGATCAACGTCGAGACGAACGGCGCGACCGCCGACGCCGACAAGAGCACCGAGAAGAACGGCAGCGAGGTCGGCCAGTACCTGATGTGGGGCGTCGGGATGTTCGCCAAGCGCGGCAACGACATGCTGGTCAAGAAGGGCGCGACGTTCCACGTCTCGACGCTGCAGTCGGCGGGCGTACCGGTCGTCGCGTTCGGGACGAACCCGGCGCAGATCAACCCCGCGCTCGTCAAGAAGCAGTAGTCCGCTCCGGCCGCGAACCCTCGCGGCGTGCCAAAGATCATCTTCGAGATCCTGGTCTCGGCGATACTGCACCCCGTCGCGGTGGTGCTGATGTGGATCAACCTTGCGGGCCGGCCCGACCTGAAAACGCCGCAGAAAGTGATCTGGGGGATCGGGCCGATCCTGTACTGCCTGGTCGGTGAGGGGGCGCTTTGGTGAGCGCCACCGCCGGCTGGCCGCGCATCGGCCTCGAGGACGATCCGGGCGACGTGCTGCGCAAGGCGATGCGCGGCGCGCGCCTCGACGCGCCGGAGCTCGAACGGCGAACCGGGATCGAAGCCGCCGCGATCGCCGCCTGGGTCAAAGGCGACGGCGTCCCGAGCGACGACCAGG
>DATHLL010000551.1:0-2768 GCA_035488195.1 Candidatus Elarobacter sp.
GCGGACCTCCTCGCGGAACGCGCGCTCCTCGGGGCTGAACGCTAGATCCATGGGTTTCCTCGGCTTCCTCGCTCGCTCGAAGGGAAAGAGACAAACGTGTTATTCGACATGACCGGCCGGGTCGCCCTCATCACCGGCTCCTCGCGCGGCATCGGCCGGGCGATCGCCGAGCGCATGGCCGAAGCCGGCGCGAAGGTCGTTATCTCCAGCCGGAAGGCCGAGGCCTGCGAGGAGGTCGCGGCCGGGATCCGGGCCCGCGGCGGAAGCGCGATCGCCCACGCGGCGAGCATCTCCGACAAGGCGGCGCTGCGCGGCCTGGTCGACCGGACGCTGGCCGAGTGGGGGCGGATCGACGTGCTCGTCTGCAACGCCGCGGTGAACCCGTACTTCGGGCCGCTGCTGAGCATCACCGACGAGGCGTTCGACAAGATCATGGCGAGCAACGTGCGCAGCAACGTGTGGCTGTGCTCGATGGTGATCCCGCAGATGGCCGAGCGCGGCGACGGCTCGGTGATCGTCGTTTCGAGCATCGCGGGCGTGAAAGGCAACACGCACCTCGGCGCCTACGGCATCTCGAAGGCCGCCGATCTGCAGCTCGTGCGCAACCTCGCCGTCGAGTGGGGCCCCAAGAACGTCCGCGTGAACGCGATCGCGCCGGCGATCATCCGCACCGAGTTCGCGCGCAAGCTGTGGGAAGACCCGGAGATCTACGCCGCCGCGGTGCGCGGCTACCCGCTGCGCCGCATCGGCGAGCCCGACGAAGTCGCCGGCCCGGCGATCTTCCTCGCCTCGAAAGCCGGCTCGTTCATCACCGGCGCGGTGCTGATGGTCGACGGCGGGATGACGATCGCCGGCGGCGGCGAGTAGAGCGAACCGCGCGGCCGTCTTACGCGACGCGCCTTCGGCTCGGCATCCGTTGCGCGCGCGGGAGCAGCGCTCGATACGCTGCGAAGAACTTCTTGCGCTCCGCCGATTGCTTGCGCGGGACGAGAACCGGCACGAATTCGTAACCGAGCGCTTCCGCGATGATGGCGAGGCGAGACAACGTCGCTCGCCGGAGACCTCCGTGAAGGTCACGCGAAACCTGAGGCGGCTTCGCGTTCATCCTTCGAGCGAGTTCGGCTGCAGAAACCTGCTGGCTCGCCATGATGGCCTGAACCATCTGCTCCACGTCGGCGGCACGCGCGAGCCGATCGATTCGAGCCGCGCGCTGAGGATCCCGCATGGCACGCTCCAGCAGCGTGGAGCCACCCCTCTTCTTCCGCGCTTCAGCTGCGTTCATAATAGATACCGTCTTTCACGAGCTTGATGTACACGACGCGGTTCTTGATCGTCTGCTTCACCGCTCGATCGCCCGGCTTGTCGCGCTGTCCGCTTTGCTTGAGATAATGTCGGCAGATGATCCACGTAGGTCCGCTGTCCTCGCGAAATGCCGTGAACCGATGCTTCCCGGCCTTGACGGCAACGATCAAAGGGTCTTCGTTCTCCTGATTGACCCGGGACTGTGCCGGCCGTTTACCGCGTTCGACGTCTCCCCAGTGACGAATACTCGCGAGAAAGTCATCCCGACTCAGCGTGGGCAGAACTTCGTAAGCATCCAGGCCGGGCATGGTGTCGTCGGCCGCCCAAAACCACTCGAAACTTCGGTGAGCACCATGATGAATCGAAAGATCCGCTCCCGTCCGGGTCTTCTTCACCCTCATATAGTAACATAAATGTTAAGTCGGCGCAACATCGTGCGCCTTCTACGCCGCCGAGCCGCCGAGGTAGATGGCTTGGACGCGGGCGTCCTGGGAGAGGTCCGTGGCGGTGCCCGCGAGGGCGACCGTGCCGCCTTCGAGGATGTAGGCGCGGCCGGCGTGGCGGAGCGTGAGGTAGGCGTTCTGCTCGACGACGAGGAGCGCGGTTCCGGCGCGCGTCAGCTCCGTTGCGAGGGCGAAGATCTGCTCGACGATTTGCGGGGCTAGGCCGGTCGACGGTTCGTCGAGCATCAGCAGCTTCGGCTTCGCCATCAGTGCGCGGCCGATCGCGAGCATCTGCTGCTCGCCGCCGGAGAGCGTGTAGGCCGGTTGATCGCGGCGTTGCGCCAGCGGCGGGAAGCGGTCGTAGATCGCGGCGATCTCTGCGTTCAGGCCGGTGCGGCGGGTGAACGCGCCGAGGCGGAGATTGTCGTCGACGCTCATCCGGCCGAAGAGCTGACGGCCTTCCGGGACGTGAAGGCATCCGAGGCGGACGGTCTGCTCCGTCGTCGCTCGGCGGAGGTCCGTGCCGTCGAAGACGATGGCCCCGCCGAGCAGCGTCGAGCCGTAGCGCGAGATCGTTCGTAGGAGCGTCGACTTGCCTGCGCCGTTCGGGCCTAACACCGCGACGAACTCGCCCGCGTGGACCTCCACGTCAACGCTGCGTAGAACCTCGATCGCGCCGTATCCGGCGCGCAAGTCGCGGACTTCGAGCAACGCGCGCTCGGTCACGAGGCCGTTCCGAGATAGGCGGCGATCACTGCGGGATCGTTGCGGACCGTTTCTACGTCGCCGTCGGCGATGATGCGGCCGAAGTTCAGGACGATCACGCGTTCCGAAAGCGCCATGACGAGCTTCATGTCGTGCTCGATCAAGAGCACCGTCGTTCCGGCGTCGCGCAGCGCGACGAGATCCTCGTGGAGCCGGCGTCGTTCGTCGTGGTTCAGGCCGGCGGCGGGCTCGTCGACGAGCAGCAGCCACGGATCCGAAGCGACCGCGCGCGCGAGCTCGACGCGGCGGCGGTCTCCG
>DATHLL010000552.1:0-7718 GCA_035488195.1 Candidatus Elarobacter sp.
CCGCGAGGCTCACCAGTGCGTCGACGCGGCCGAACCGCTCGACGCACGCGTCGACCGCGGCCGCGGCCTGTGCCGGATCGGTGAGGTCCGCCGCGAACGGCAGCGCGGCGGCTCGCTCGGCGTCGTCCAGGATGTCGTCGATCGCGCGGCGCGCGCGCTCGGCGGAGCGCGAAAGCACGAGCACCCGCGCGCCTTCGGCCACGAGCGTCGCCAGCGTCGCGCCGCCGACGCGGCCGGTCGCGCCGGCGAGAACGATCGCGTCCCCTTCGAGCAGCATCACGCCGCGCTCGTGACGGCCGCACCGCGCCGCTTCGCGCGCGCCGGCGGTGCGAGGAAACAGCTCGCCGCGTGATCGTTCACCACGCCCACAGCCTGCAGAAACGCGTAGCAGATCGTCGAGCCGACGAACCCGAACCCGTGCTTGCGCAGGTCTTTGCTCAGCACGTCGGAGAGCTCGGTGCGCGCGGGAACGTCGGCGCTCGTGCGCGGCCGGTTCACCACCGGCTCGCCGCCGACGTACGACCAGAGATAGCCGTCGAACGAGCCGTGCTCGCGCTGCAGCGCGAGGAACGCCTCCGCGTTGCGGATCGACCACGCGATCTTCGCGCGGTTGCGGATGATGCGCTCGTCGGCGAGGAGCCGCGCGACGTCGCGCTCACCGAAGCGCGCGACCTTCACCGGATCGAAGTCGCGGTACGCGCGCCGGTAGCCGTCGCGCCGGTGCAGGATCGTCGACCACGACAGCCCGGCCTGCGCGCCTTCCAGCACGAGGAACTCGAAGAGCACGCGGTCGTCGTGGACCGGCGTCCCCCACTCGCGGTCGTGGTAGTCGATCATCGCCGGGTCGGTCCCGGCCCACGCGCAGCGCGTCATCCCGCTGCTTTGGACACCGCGCCCGCATTTACCGAGCGGCAGGTCCCGGAATTCCGTCTCCGAAACGCTGGGGATCGCGGTTATCTTGTTCGTCCTATCGAGCGACCACCGAACCGCGATGCCGCGAAGGAGCATGACATGGCGGTTTTCACCGCAGCGCGTCCCCTCGACGAGCGCGAGGCGTTCCTTGCGCCCACCGAAGTCAAAGGCCGCGTCACGATCCGCAAGAGCGTCTACCAGATGAGCGACGCGGAGGTGCAGGCGTACCGGCTCGCGGTCTACCGCATCGCGCAGATCTCGGCGCAGGTGGTGACCGACCAGCGCGGCTACCAGTGGATCGCCGGCGTGCACGGCCTCCCGCAGCAGTACTGCCATCGCAGCCAGCGCGCGTTCGCGATCTGGCACCGGCCGTTCGTCCAGCAGTTCGAACAGCGCCTGCAAGACGTCGTCCCGGACGTTTACCTGCCGTACTGGGACTGGACGACCCGCCGCGCGCAGCAGGAGGGGATCCCGCAGATCTTCCTGGACGAGACGTGGACGAACCCCGACACCGGAAACGAAGAGCCGAATCCGCTCCTGACGCAGCCGCAGACGCTGATCCATCGCGGCGACACCGAGCGCGAGCCCGGCGATCCGTCGGACTTGATCGAATTGCGCGACATGGTCCACCAGGCGCTGCTGGCGCCGGACTACTATACGTTCTCGCCCGATCTCGAGAACCCGCACAACGCCCTGCACGGCTGGGTGGGCGGCACGATGGGCGTCGTCGCGTACGCGGCGTACGATCCGCTGTTCTGGTCGCACCACTCGTACGTCGAGTACGCGTTCTGCCAGTGGCAGGACGCGCATCCGTCGGCGGTCGCTCCCGATCTCGACCAGCGCGATCTCGCGCCGTGGAGCGTCACGATGGACCAGATCTGGGACTATCACAACCTCGGCTACGCGTACGAACCCGACAACGCGAGCGATCTCACGCTGAACGGCGTCTCGAACGGGCCGGGCGCCGCGGCGTCGAACACGCTGCGCTCGCGCGCGACCGTCGCGCACTTTCCGCTCTACACGCTCGACCCGCGCGACTTCTCGCGCGCCGACATCCGGTTCGACGGGCTCACGCCGCCGATGGAGACGTTCGCGGTGCGCATCTTCGCCGACCAGGACGACGCGACGGCCGAGACGCCGACCGACGGCAACCCCCATTTTCTCGGCACGCGGTTCTTCTTCGGGCACGGCGAGTGCGGCGGCACGACGGGGCATTGCGATCCGGTGCAGCGCGACGTCTTCGACCTGCGCCCGCAGCACCATTACTGGCCGCGGCAGGTCTACGTGAACGTGACGAAACGGCTGAAGAACCTGATCGCGGCCGGGAACGCCGGCGGATCGAAGAAGGACGCGAACGTCACGCTGGTCGCCGTCACCGTCGGCGGCAAGCCGATCGACGATTGCGGCCTCACCTTCGAGGGACTGTCGGTCATCGTTCGCTGATGCGGCTGAGATCCGGCGAGACCGTCGCGCGGATTCCGCTCGACCGCATCGGCTCGGAATTCTCGCGCGCCGAGCTGCGGTTCGAAGGGCTGCGCCCGCCGGTGCCGAGCTTCGAGGCGCGCGTCTTCCTCGACGAGCCGCATCCCGACGCGCGCACGCCGACCGACGGCAATCCGCGGTTCCTCGGCAAGCAGTTCTTTTACGGCGTCGGCGTCCCGGAACCACCGCCTGCCGGCGTGGGGCCGTTCGACGTTGCCGGCGGCGAGACGCAGTGGTCGAGACGCGAGCTGAAGCTCAACGTGACGCAGCGGTTCCGCGCCTATCTCGCGCAGACCACGCCGCACGACGCGCCGCTCTCGGTCGTCACGGTCGACCACGACGGGAACGAGATCGCGGAGCCGGACCTCGATCTCGAGGGCGTTTCGCTGGTAACGACCTGAGTTGACGGCCGGGCGAACTCCGACGTGTCATGACGCGCCGAAGAGACCCCAATCCGTTAGGATGTAGCGCAGCCCAAGGCTCGACGCTTCGGCGAAGGCGTCCTCCGCCGTGTCGACGATGGGCGCGCCTGGGCCGTTGAACGAGGTGTTGAGGAGCACGGGCGGGGCGCCGGTTCGCTCGAGCTCGACCAGCAACTGGTAGAGCAGCCCCGTTTGCGGCGACACATGCTGGACGCGGCTCGAGCGGTCGCGATGGGTCACCGCGGGCAAGGCGCCGGTCGTCGCCCGGTGCGTGAATAGCATGAAACGAGACTCGGCGGGACCGTCGAAGTAGACGGATGCACGGTCCCAGAGCACGGCCGGGGCGAAGGGTCGCCAAGGTTCCCGTCGCTTCAGCGAATTGGCGGAAGGCCAGGCGGCGGCCGACGCCGGATCGGCGACGATCGAACGATGGCCGAGTGCGCGCGGCCCGACCTCCGCGCGACCGCTGCACAGACCGACGAGTTCGCCCTCGAGGATCAGCCGGGCGGTTGCTCTGAGGCCAGGGTCGGCAGACAGGGCGAATCCGTGTCGGTCGGCCGCCCCGCGCACTGACGCCGCCGTCACGTCGGTGCCGATGTAAGCGGCCTCCGCGTAGGACCGCGGGCCCGCCGGGTAGGCTCCCACCGCGTCGAAGAAGGCGGCCACGGCCGCTCCGATCGACAAGCCCTCGTCGTTGCAGGCCGGCGGAACCAAGACGGGGACATCGAGGGCGGCCTCGAGGGCCGAGTTGGCCGGGCAATTGAGGGCGGCTCCTCCCGAGAGCACGACGGCCTCGAAAGGGAACCCCGCGACGCGGGCGAGCCCTATAGCGCGCTCGGCGAGAGCCAGCGTGTTCCGCTCGAAGATCAGTTGCGCAGAGGCAGCCACGTCCGCGACCAGCCTCGGGGGAGAGGGATCCCAACGGTCCCACGCCGTGAGCGCCTCCGCGCTTACGCCGAACCGGGCGAGCCAGCGCGAGATCAGGTCGTTTCGGTCCAACCGGTAACCGTCGCTCACATCGCCGTAGCCGCCGACCAAGGCGTGATCGTCATAGAGGGGCGAGCCATAGGGGGAGAGACCCATGAGCTTGCCTGCACCGCCTGAGGCGCCGTGACGGCCAAGTCCAAGGTGGTCGGCGACCGCGGTGTAAAAGCTGGCGGCCCATCCGTCCGAAGGCGCGACCACCTCCATCCGCTCCCGCGGACGCCAGAAGTAGATGCCGCCGCCGCCGTAGGAGGGGCCGATCCCACCGTCCGCCGTGATGACCAGCGCCGGCCGATCCGCGCTCACGGCCCAGCCGGCATAGCAGGCGTGCAGGAAGTGGTGCTGATAGAGACCCGCACCGAACGCGCGACCGCGGACGACAAGGCGCGCCTTGCGGCGCATGGTCCTGCCGCCCTCTCCACCCGCCGTGAACAAGCCTTCGCCGGCGTGTACGCCTTTCCAGGCGTCCAGGACGTCCACCCATCCCAGTCGGGTGCGGTACGGGTGATCAGCCGGCAATGTCGCGAGGAAGGCGGCCGCGGAGGTGGGCGACGCCCCGTCGACAGCGAGGTCGATCGCGGGATCGACGAAGATCGGCAGCTCCTGGGTCACCGACAGGCCGACCGCCACGTCGTCGGTCTCGGGCAAGATCTCCTCGATGTCGCGGGCGGCGAGGCCGATCGCCTGTTTGACGCGCGACCGGCGTTCCTTGTCGAGGAACCGGACGAGGCCGTCCCGGTCGATGAGGGCCGCGCTCGCGTCGTGCCCGAAGTGGAAGCCCGCCGCAAGCACTAGGCGAACGATCTCTTCGCGCTGCCGCCTGAAGGCGCGGGGAATGACGGGAGCTTGGTAACTCTCACGCGCACCGGTTCGACGTGCGCGCATCGAAGCCCAGGCCCGAGGGCGTCTCGCTCGTTACGACATGATGCGCGCGCGGCGGCGCGTCATCGCGCCGGCGGCGGGCCGGCGCGGCGATAGGCGCGCTCGTCGTCGAGCAGTGCGCGCGTGAGCGGCAGAATTGCCTCGGCCTGCCACACGCCCTGCAAGACCGCGCGGTCGCCGTTGTCGTTGACGAGCTCCCAGCTCGGCCGCTCCGCGCACCCCATCGCAGCGAGGCGCGCGTTGCCGGCATGCAGCGCGCTCACGATCGCATCGGAGCGCATCGCTTCGATCAGCGCGCGCTCGTCGGCGCCGGTGAACTTCGAGACGACGCGCGCGGCCTCGCTCTCGCGCCCGAGCAGCAACCCGTCAACCATCGCGGCGCGGGAGACGCGCCGACCGAGAATGATCGGATTCGACCCGAACGACGCGCCGGCGGCGACGGCCGCGTTCGCATGCCAGGTCGTGGTGTCCGTTCCTTCGCACCACGAGGCATCGAGCTCCGTGCCGTATGCCAGCGTCCCGCGCGTGTAGAACCACGCCTCCTGCGCGTGCGTGACACCCGTCGGCGCACCGTCCGCGACCGGTGCGAGCACGAACTCGAGACGGACGTCGTCGGCGAGCGTCGCGCGCAGCGCGTCGAGCGCCGGCTGCGCGGCGAGGCACCAGTGCGAGAGCACGTCGACGAACGCGGTGATCTTCATTCGGCCGCGTTCGCTTCCGCGAGCGGTGGTTCCGCGTGTGCCACGGAGACACTTCAGAGACCGGCTCGCCAGCCCATCGCGATCGTGCTCGACCACGAGCTCCCTTTGATCAAACATGAATTGTCGTCATCGCGTCCACACTGATCCCCCGTTTACGATGAACGATTTTACGCCCACGAGCGCGTCGTCCATGTGCTTGCGCAGCTGCATCGCCAGCATCACCTCGGCGAATTCCGCGGCAGCGGCCAGATCGGCCGCTACCGCTCCTTGGCGGCGAGAGACGAGCGCCAGCAAGACGAGCGAAATCAATCCGCTCGAACCGCACGACGTTTCGTAGGTCAGAAACGCCTCGCGCAGGGAACGCTCGGCTTCGGTTTTCGCTTCTCGCGTCCACTCGATCCCGAAGCGCTCGAACGTCTCGGGAGCTTTGAACGGTACGACGTTCTGCTTCACGGCGCAACGCTCCCGAGCAGTTCGGTGCCACAGTAGATCCGGGCGGCACGAACCACGGCAACGTCGCTGCGGAACACGCGCATCGGAGTGCCGAAGCGAGCGGCGTAGAGTCCGTAGTCCACAGGCTCGCGGCGGACGAATCGCCCGAGGAGCCACGCGGCTCTGATGATGGAACGGCGGCTGCGATCCTGACGTAAGGATGCGCGCCGGGTGCTCGACGCACACGCGTCGAACTCGCGGGTTGTCATTCGATGGTCCCTCCATCGGGTGACGGGCCCGGTCAGTGTTACAGCACTGATCGGGCCGCTTTAGTTGTCGGTACGGCGGTGCGCTTTACCGCAATCGTCGATCCACCAGCATTATAACACAGAATCGCACAAATGTTCGACTCTCGTGGAGAAATTGTGCGCTTCGATGAGCAGAGTTGCGCTTTGCTCATCATGACGCGGCACTGCGATCCGCTGTCGCAGCGATCCGATACCGCGTAGCCTTTCCAACACCCGCGGAGACCAGAATACCGCGATGTACCAGGTCGCTCAGGTCGCGTTGCGCGGTGGCTCGTGGCGCGTCCGAGATCGCTATATATTTCCGAAGATTGAAGTCGCCCTCGAAGTCGCCAAGCATGCGGCGAAGAACCTTACGCTGACGTTCGTTGAAGTCAGTGGAGGCATAGGCGTTCCAAAACTCCGCTGCCCTGCGAGTTCGTTCGGCAATATGTTGAGATGCATCGATTGCCCGAGCAATACATCCGATGAACCATTTCACCCAGCCGGTTGCGTCGAGCGTCGACTGTTGAGTGCGTTCGAGCAGCTCGTAGTACTTGTTCTTTTCGCGATGGATCTGAGCCGACATACTGTAGAACCGATCCCCGGAACGTTCGTCCTGAGAAAGCGCCATATCGGCAATGGCGCGCCCGATTCTGCCATTGCCATCCTCGAACGGATGCACGGTCAAGAATCGTAAATGAGCGATAGCGGCACGGATCAAGCCGTTTTCTCGGCCCCGGCTTTCATTGAACCACGCGATGAAGCGATCCATTTCATGCGGGACTGCGATTGCGGGGGGCGCCTCGAAGTGGATTCGCTCACGCCCGATCGGTCCCGACAGGACACGCATTGGATCGCTGGCCGAGTCGCGCCATGAGCCCACGACGATGTCGCGCCTGGGCTCGAGCAGCATGCGCGGGAATAGCTCGGCATGCCATTCGAACATGCGCGAGTCCGTTAGCGGCCGCTCGTAATTTCGTGTGGCGTCGAGCGTCATCGCGACGACTCCCTCGGTTTTGTCGTCCTGTGGCACACCGCCGCGGTCCACACCGAGGTGGCGTGCTACCGAAGAACGCACGGCGTCCCAATCGAGCGTTTCGCCCTCGATAGCAGCCGTCTGAACGACGGTCGCGGCAGCCGCTTCGACCAGCGCCTGATCCCGCTCGTGCCTGCCGGCGAACGCCAGCAGTTCGCGAAAGGCCCCCTGCTTTTCCCGGACCAGTTCGATTTCGGGCAACACGTCTTCGAGCGATACGTCGAGCTTTGGCCAGCCGGGTAGCTCCCAAATATAGCGCCTCATTATCTGAGGCGTATCATCGCACGATTCACCTCATTTTCGCAAGGCATCGCCTCGGAACATGAGGCGCATGCGTCGGTGAATCGCCTCAGGCACGAGAAGACCCCCGGGATCGCTCCCGAGGGCCTTCGCTGACGTTCCGGTCTCGCTCTCCCCCTTCGACAAGCTCAAGGTGACGGGCGAAGACTACATCATGTCGTAGCCGCCCATGCCGCCGCCGCCGGCGGGCATGGCATCCTTCTTGGGCTCCGGCTTGTCGGCGATCAGCGTCTCGGTCGTGAGGACCAGCGCGCCGATCGACGCGGCGTTTTGGAGCGCC
>DATHLL010000553.1:0-4962 GCA_035488195.1 Candidatus Elarobacter sp.
CCCGCCCGCGCCAGCTCCTCCGCCAGCCGCCGCGCGCGCCGCCGCCCGCCGTCCGAGGGGACGCGGGTCCCGACCACCGCGACGCACGGCGCGCGCAGCCCGTCGAGCGCGCCGGCGACCCACAGGCCGTCCAGCACGAACCCGCCGAGCCGCTCGCCGCACGCCGCGTCGAGCTCCGCCCGCGCGACCCAGCGCCGCGCGAGCCCGTGCCGAGCCTCTCCGAGAAGGTCCACGCCCGCCCATCACGCGCGCGGCCCCGAGCGGCTAGGGGGCGGGGCCTCCAAGGATTCCCCGCGCGCCCTCCGTAACGGGCCGTGCGTTCACAGCCCGCTCAGCGGGTTGCCCGTCCACCAGGAGAGAGCGAGCGAGTAATGGCAGCCGAAGCGTACTGCGTCAAATGCAAGACCAAGCGCGAGATCAGCGACGCGCAGCAGATCACGATGAAGAACGGGCGCCCCGCGACCGAAGGCAAGTGCCCCGTCTGCGGGACCAAGATGTTCAAGATCGGGGCCGCCTCCTAGGGCGGCCCGCTCACTTCCGGTTTCGCGACGAAACGGGATATACTGGACGGGCACCACAACATGTAGGGGTCTGCGGTCGTCAGCGACCCAAGCCCCCGAGAGGACCGACCCGACCTGCTCTGCCCGCACTGCCGCAAGAACGAGACCCGCGTCGTCGACTCGCGCGACGACGACAACTCCGTCCGACGGCGGCGCGAGTGTCTCGGCTGCAAGCACCGGTTCACGACCTACGAGCGCATGGAAGCGCCGCGCCTCTTCGTGATCAAGAAAGACGGGCGGCGCGAACAGTACAACCGCGACAAGGTGCTCTCCGGGCTGCGCCGCGCGACCGAGAAGCGCGCCGTCTCCGAGGCGCAGCTCGAGGAGATCGTCGCGTCGATCGAGCGCGACCTCTTCGCCAGCGGCGCGACCGAGTTCGGCAGCAAGGTGATCGGCGAGAAGCTGATGGAGGCGCTCAAGCAGGTCGACGAGGTCGCGTACGTGCGCTTCGCGAGCGTCTACCGCGATTTCCGCGACGTCGCGAGCTTCCGCGCCGAGCTGGAAGGCCTGCTCGCGAAGTGAGCGCGGTGCAGCGGTGACCGGCGAGCCGGTCGAGGTCGCGGTCGTCCGGCTTCCGGGCGGCGAGGGGCTGCCGCTCCCCGTCTACATGACCGACGGCGCGGTCGGGGCCGACGCGGTCGCCGCGGTCGGCTCCGACGTCGTGATCGCCCCGGGCGAGCGCGCGGTGATCCCGAGCGGCTTCGCGCTGCACGTCCCGGCCGGGTTCGAGGTCCAGGTGCGCCCCCGCAGCGGTCTCGCCGCGAACCACGGCGTCACGATCGTCAACGCTCCGGGGACGATCGACGGCGACTACCGCGGCCCGCTCAGCATCGCGCTGATCAACCTCGGGCGCGAGCCGTACACGGTGCGCCGCGGCGAGCGGATCGCCCAGCTCGTCGTCGCGCCGGTCGTGCGCGCCGCGTTCCGCGAGGTCGAGGCGCTCGAAGCGAGCGCGCGCGGCGAGGGCGGCTTCGGCAGCACCGGCAGATAAGAGGCGCGGGTGAAGGTCTACGTCGTCGGCAAGGGCGCGGTGGGGACGTATCTCGGCGAGCTGCTGCGCGGGATCGGCAACGAGGTCACCTATGCGCCGCGCGCGCTCGAGGAGGTCGTCCCGGTCGACGCCGACCTGGCGCTGGTGACGGTGAAGGCGTACGACACGCCGGGCGCCGTCGAGACGCTGCGCCGCGCGCTGAAGGACCCGTCGGCGACGACGATCGTGACGCCGCAGAACGGCGTCGGGAACGAGGAGCTGCTCGCGGAGGCGTTCGGTGCCGACAACGTCGTCGCGGCGGCGCTGACCGTCCCGGTCGGCGTCGACGCGAGCGGGAAGGGCGTCGCGGCGAAAGGCGGCGGGATCGCCTTCGCGCCGGTCGGTTCGTCGAGCGCGCACAACTGGCTGCTCGCGGCGTTCGGCCGCACCGGGCTGCCGACGACCGCGGTCGCCGACTACCGCGCGCTGAAGTGGTCGAAGCTCGCGCTCAACGTGGTCGCCAACGCGGCGTGCGCGATCCTCGACGTCCTCCCCGAGCGGATCGTGCGCGAGGACGCGGTCTTCACGATGGAGATCCGCGCGATCCGCGAGGTGCGCGCGACGATGAAGGCGCTCGGGATCGCGCCGATCGACCTGCCGCGCTATCCGGTGCGCGCGCTGCTGCGGATCGCCTCGCTGCCCTCGCCGGTCGCGCGCGGCGTGCTCGCCTCGCGGATCGCCGGCGCGCGCGGCGAGAAGCCGCCCTCGCTGCTGGTCGACCTGCGCGGCGCGAAGCACCGCACCGAGGTCGAGGTGCTGAACGGAGCCGTCGCGCGCGCGGCGCGCGAGGCGGGCGTCCCCGCGCCGATCAACGCCGCGTACGCGCGCATCCTGAGCGACCTCGCGCACACGCCGCAGCTCTGGGCGAAGTACCGCGAGCGCCCGGACACGCTGGTCGCGGAGGTCCGGTCGCAAGCATGATTTGCACGAGGACGAGGCGGAACACATCCGCGTGAGGCATCCGAACGTCCCCGAGTCGCTCGACGGCTGGGCGATCCTGCACCGCACGTTCCGCTTCGACCGGCGCGGTTGGGACGCGCTCGACGCGGCGCACCGGCGCCGGATCGAAGAGGAAGCGCGCGCGTTCTTCGCGCCGCTGACGCGCGCATCCGACGAGGACGCCGGCTTCGCGCAGCTCCTCGGCCACAAGGGCGATCTGATGCTCACGCACTACGCGCGCTCGTTCGACCGGCTCGGCGAGGTGCAGGCCGCGTTCGACAAGCTCGCGCTGCGCGATCGTCTGGAGCCGCTGGAGTCGTACGTCTCGGTGCTCGAGCTCGGCCTCTACGAGCACACCGCGAAGATCCACGCCGAGCTGCGCGACCGCGGTCTGAAGCCGCATTCCGAGGCGTGGAACGCCGCGTTCGACGCGATGATGGACGAGGCGGCGCGCGAGCCGCGCAACGCCGCGCGGCTGTGGGCGCGCATCCCGCGCCGGCGCTACGTCTGCTTCTACCCGATGAACAAGAAGCGGCTCGGCGGCGACAACTGGTACGCCACGCCGTACGACGAGCGCGCGAAGATGATGCTCGAGCACGGAAAGATCGGGCGCTCGTTCCACGGCCACGTCACGCAGGTGATCTCCGGCTCGATCGGCTTCGACGACTGGGAGTGGGGCGTCGACCTGTACGCCGACGATCCGCTGGTCTTCAAGAAACTGGTCTACGCGATGCGGTTCGACGAGGCGTCGGCGCGGTTCGGCGAGTTCGGGCGGTTCTGGACCGGGATGCAGTTCTCGCTCTCGCAGCTCGGCGTGTTCCTGGCCGGCGAGGCGTCGCCGGCGCTCGTCGCGGACGACGCCGCGCAGCCGGCGGCGCGCTGATGCCGGCGTTCGGCGGTTTCGACCACGTCGACATGCGCGTCCCCGCGCTCGGCGCGGTCGAGCGGTTCTACGACGAGCTCGCGCGCCGGCTGGGACTGACGGGGAAGCGCTACTGCAACGTCGAGTTCGGCGGCGCGTCATGGGACGAGGGCACGGCCGACTCGTACAACGCGGTCGAGTACTTCGAGGAAGACGTGAGCGGGCGGCGCGCGCTGTTCTTCGGCGTCATCGAAGAGACGGGCGCGCAGCCGGCGCGCAGCCGGCTCGCCTTCGCGGTCGAGCGCGAGAGCCTCGACGAGTGGGCGAACGCGCTGCCCGCGATCGGCGCGCGCGACGTCGAGCGCGAGAGCGACGAGTCGTACCCGGCGATCTTCTTCACCGACCCGCTCGGGACGCGGCTCGAGGTGTGCGCGCGCCCGCCCCGCGCGTGAGCGCGCGTGCGGCGCGGACCGCGGTCAGGCGCGAGCGCCGGCCGACGAAGCGCGACGCGCTGATCGCGGTCTGCACGCTGGCGCGCTCGCGCAGCGCGGGGACGTGCGCGTGGTGTGGCGAGGAGCTGCCGCCGCGGCGCCGGTCGTGGTGCAGCGACCGATGCGGCGACGCGTTCTGGGCGAACCACTGGTGGTCGGTCGCGCGGCGCACGGCGAAGCGCCGCGACCGCTACCGCTGCAAGCGCTGCGGTGCCGCGCCGCCGAAGCGGCCGGTGCAGTCGGCGTACGCGTCGCGCGCGACGTACCTCGCCGCGATGCGCGCCTGGCGCAAGGCGAAGCGCACGATCCGGCTCGAGGTGAACCACATCGTCCCGTGCCGGGGCAAGCACGCGGCGCTCGACTGCGCGCACCACCTCGACAACCTCGAGACGCTCTGCCCGCCGTGCCACAGGACGCACACCTCGGCGCTGCGGCCGCCCGCCCGGTCGCCCGCTATCGCCCGCCGCACATCGGGTGCGGCGCACCGAATGGGAACACCGAGTCCATGAGCACGACCGCCGAACGCGCCGCGTCGATCGAGACGCGAAATCCCGCCACGGACGAGGTACTCGCACGCTACGAGCCGCATGGCGAAGCGGACGTCGGCGCGCGGCTCGAAGCGGCCGTGGCCGCGCAGCGCCGCTGGCGCAAGACCTCGTTCGCGGAACGCGGCGAGAAGCTGCGTGCGGCGGCGCGGTATCTGCGCGAGCACAAGAGCGAGCTCGCGATGCTCGCCACGCGCGAGATGGGGAAGCCGATCGCCGAGTCGGAGGCCGAGGCCGAGAAGTGCGCCGTCTCGTGCGACTGGTTCGCCGCGAACGCGGAGCGGCTGCTCGCGAACGAGCCGCACCCTTCGAGCGCGACGCGCAGCTACGTGGCGTTCCGCCCGCTCGGCGTGCTGCTCGCGATCATGCCGTGGAACTTCCCGTACTGGCAAGTCTTCCGCGCCGCGGCGCCCGCGCTCATGGCCGGCAACGTGCTCGTGCTCAAGCACGCCGCAAACGTCACCGGCGTCGCGCTGAAGATCGAGGAGATCTTCCGCGCGAGCGGCTTCCCCGACGGCGCGTTCACGACGCTGCT
>DATHLL010000554.1:0-2665 GCA_035488195.1 Candidatus Elarobacter sp.
CGCAGCCGCAGCGCGAAGTCGACGCCCTCCTCGTCGCGCAGCCCGATCGGAAGCCCCGACGCGGGGAGGCGGCGCACGCCGCGCGCGTCGCGCAGCACCGGCGGCGGATGCCCGGCGGTCGCGTACGCGAACCGCCCCGTCACCGGATCGAGCACGCCGAAGATCGCGGTGACGAAGACCGTCCTTCCGCTCGCGATCAGCAGCCGGCTCGCGCGATCGAGGATCGCCGAGGGATCGGCGGACTCGAACGAGGCCGCGCGCAGCGCCTGGCGGATCTCGCCCATCACGACCGCCGCTTCGAGCCCGTGGCCGGTCACGTCGCCGATCGCGACCGCGACGCGCCCGTCGGGGAGCGCGAACGCGTCGTAGAAATCGCCGCCGACGCGCTGCGACTCGGACGCCGCGGAGTACGAGGCGGAGAAGCGGATGTCGGGGAGCAGCGGGAGCTGCGCGGGCAGCATCGCGCGCTGCAGCGCGTCGGCGGTCGTGCGCTCGCGCTCGTAGAGCCGCGCGTGCTCGAGCGAGAGCGCGGCGCGGCGCGCGAACTCGCGCACGAGCGCGACGTCGTCGACGTCGTACGCGCGGCCGCTCGTGCGCACGAGCGCGAGCGCGCCGATCGGCGCCTCGCCGTTCACCAGCGGGACGATCATCGCCGCCCCGGCGGGCCGGTCGCGCACCCACGGGTCGGGGAACTGGTCGGGCTTGTCGAGGACCAGCGGATACCCCGTTTCGACGATGCGCGAGACCGCTTCGTGCAGCGCGGGCTGCAGCGGCGCGCCGATCCAGCGGCGCGTGTCGAGCTCGTCGGCGATGTCGGTGCTGCCGAGCCCGGTGAGCATGTAGCGCCCGTCGTCGTCGAGCAGCGCGACCCAGGTGCGCTCGGCGAGCCGCGGGATCAGCAGCGTCTTCATCGCGGCGACCGTCGCGTTCACGTCGAGCGAGGCGCCGAGCCGCTCGCCGGCGCGCGAGAGGAACGCCTCGCGCTCCTCGAGCCGCTTCTGCGTGTCGACGTCGGTGCAGGTGCCGATCCAGGCGAGAATCTCGCCGCGGTTGCCGCGTGCCGGCGCCGCGTTCACCAGGAACCAGCGGTAGCGCCCGGTCGCGCCCTCGCGCAGCCGGTACTCGGCCGCGAACGGCTCGCCGGTCCGCACGCTGTGGCGCCAGCGGTCCATCACGACGATCTCCTGCTCGGGATGGATCGCCGTGCGCCAGCCGCCGTCGCGCGTCGCGTTGAGGTCGTAGCCGGTGAACGCGACCCAGCGGTCGTTGACGTACTCGACGTCGCCGTTCGCGTTCGTCGTCCAGATGAGCTGCGGCACGACGTTCGCGAGCGAGGCGTAGCGCGCTTCGCCGACGGCGAGCGCTTCGGCGGTCGAGCGGCTGCGCGCCGCGAGCCGCAGCATCAGGTCGTTGATCTTCACCAGGAAGACGCCGAGCACGACGATCGAGCCGACGAGCGTGTCGATGCGCGAGCTGTACCACCCGAGCGAGAACCGCGCACCGCCCAGACTGCTCGAGGTGATCAGGTCGAGGACGCGCGCGATCAGCAGCACGGGCAGCCAGATCTGGATCACGGTCGTGAAGCGGCCGGCGACGAACGCGGCGCACGCGACGAGCAGCGCCGCGAGCAGCGGCGTCAGGACGTTGCGCCAGATCGCCGTGAACGAGCCGTCGGCGCTGACCAGCGCGGGCAGATGGTCGTGGCCGAGGCTGAACGCGAAGCCCATCGCGATCAGGACCGCGACGACCAGCAGCCCGATGACGCGTACCGCGCCGCGCGAGATGCGAACGCCGAGCCGGTCGACCGCCTCTTGCGCGACGAGGAAGACGGCGAAGCCCGCGTAGCCGGCCGCGTACCACCACGCCGCGGTCTGCAGCCCTGCGCCGAGCAGCCCGACGTCGGTGAACAGCCGCGGGAAGGTGAGGACGTAGAGCGTCGTCGCGACCGCCGCGTAGACGTAGCCGATCGCGAGCAGCGCGAGCTTCGGGTCGCGCTCGATCCGGTACTGGACGTAGAACAGGACGGCGGTCAGCAGCAGCGCGACGATCGAGGCGCCGACGACGATCGGCAGGAACGCGTCGACCTCGCCGAGCCGGTGCCGGCCGAACGGGATCGCGACCACGAAGACCGCGAGCAGGCCGGCCGTGGTGAGCAGCGCGGTCCGGCGGTCGAGCGGCGTCGCCGGCGCGGTCGCGATGTTCTCGATCGCGCGGGTGTCGAACGCCCTCACGCCGCCACCGCCCGCTCCGCCGCACGGTTGAACGTCATGTGAACAGAGAAACCGCGATCTTCGCCGCCGGCTGCTTCTGGGGCGTCGAAGCCGACTTTCGCGACATCCCCGGCGTCCTCGACGCCGAGGCGGGCTACACCGGCGGGATCACCGAGAACCCGAGCTACCGCGAGGTCTGCACGGGGCGCACCGAGCACGCCGAAGCGGTCCGCGTGACCTTCGACGCCGACGCCGTCTCGTACGACACGCTGCTCGACGCGTTCTGGGACCTCCACGACCCGACCCAGCTCAACCGCCAGGGCCCGGACGTGGGGACGCAATACCGCTCCGCGGTCTTCTACGCGGACGACGCCCAGCGGGACGCCGCTCAAGCGAGTAAAGCCCGCGCTCAAACGCGGTTCTCCCGGCCCATCGTGACGCAGATTCTCCCCGCG
>DATHLL010000555.1:0-3046 GCA_035488195.1 Candidatus Elarobacter sp.
CATCGTGGTGGCCGCGCTCGGCTGGCGGCTGCGCGACATCGGTTTCGGCCCTTCGCGCACGGGCTACCGACGCGCGTTAGCGCTGTGGTGCGGCGTCCCGATTGCGGTCTACGTTGCTGCGCTCGCCCTCGGCCACGGCACGCTCGGCGCGCTCGTGCACCGCACGATGATCGACGTGTTCCGCAACGGGTTCGCCGAAGAGATCTTGTTCCGCGGCATCGTATTGCGCCTGACCGCGAGCGCCTTCGGGCTTTCCGCCGGGAACGTCGTTCAGGCGCTGCTGTTCGGCTGTTGGCACCTGGGCGCCGACCTGCGCGACGTAGGCGGCAACCCGGCTCTCGCGCTGCTCGACGGCATCGCGACACAGAGCTTATTCGGCTACGTCATGGGCCTGCTGACGCTCCGCACGGGCAACGTCGTCGTCGCCGGCGTCGTCCACGCACTCGCCGACGCGGCACAAGCCCTTCGTTAGGATGTCCGCGACGTTGGAATCCTGGGTCACATGCGCAGCTTCCCTTCGTTGGACCAGTACGCGCGCGATGGCGACGAGGTGCGGTCAGCGAGCTAGCGATCTTCTGCCATGCTGTGCTGCCTAAGCAGATGAGCTGGTTCGGCGCCTGTTGAAGTCCCTGGCGGGCTGTGGTAAAGTAAGCCGTTGTGTCCGGGACCCGGACGCGACGCGCGTTCGCGCGCCTGCCGCTCTCGCCGGGCGGTTGAAGAAGAAGGTCGGGGAGGCTCGCGGCAAGCGAGCGCCGCCGGTCGAGGCGAC
Source organism: Candidatus Elarobacter sp. (assembly GCA_035488195.1). Classification (GTDB taxonomy): domain Bacteria; phylum Vulcanimicrobiota; class Vulcanimicrobiia; order Vulcanimicrobiales; family Vulcanimicrobiaceae; genus Vulcanimicrobium. The sequence goes on from DATHLL010000555.1 coordinate 770, forward strand.
GACACCGGGCCGTGCCCGGACAGGATAAACCGCAGAGAGCAGTTTTCGTTTGGCCGCCAAGAAGCAAACCAAGACCCGGAAGAAGCGCGAGTTCAAGAACGTCGGTGCGGGCGTCGCCCACATCCACTCGTCCTTCAACAACACCATCGTCACCATCACCGACAACACCGGCTCGACCATCGCCTGGGCGTCGGCCGGCAACCTCGGGTTCAAGGGCTCGAAGAAGTCGACGCCGTTCGCCGCGCAGATGGCCGCCGAAGCGGTCGCGCGCAAGGCGATGGACCACGGGATGAAGACCGCCGAGGTCTACGTCAAGGGACCGGGCGCCGGCCGCGAAGCCGCGATCCGCTCGCTCCAGGCCGCCGGCCTCGAGATCACGCTCATCAAAGACGTCACGCCGATCCCGCACAACGGTTGCCGCCCGCCGAAGCGGCGGCGCGTGTAGAGGGGTTAGAAGAGAAGAATGGCCCGCTACACCGAAGCCGTCTGCCGTCTGTGCCGCCGCGAGACCGCGACGTCGAAGACCGGCGAGAAGATCAAGCTCTTCCTCAAGGGCGACCGCTGCCTGTCGAAAAAGTGCGCCGTCGAGCGCCGCGGCACCGCGCCCGGACAGAAGACGCAGAACACCAAGACGCGTCAGAAGATCTCCGAGTTCGGCCGCCAGCTCCGCGAGAAGCAGAAGATGCGCCGCTACTACGGCGTGCACGAGACGCAGTTCTCGAACTACTTCCAAGAGGCGCAGCGCGTCAAGGGCAAGACCGGCGCGACGTTCCTGCAGCTCCTCGAGCGCCGTCTGGACAACGTCGTCTACCGGCTCAACCTCGCGCAGAGCCGCCCGCAGGCGCGCCAGCTCGTCACCCACCGCCACTTCCGCCTGAACGGCCGCATCGTCAACGTGCCGTCGATCATCGTGAAGGCCGGCGACGTGATCTCGATCGCCGAGCGCTCGATGAAGTCCGACCTGCTTCAGGCGAACATCGAGACGGCGAAGAACCGCCGCCACCCCGAGTGGCTCGAGTTCAACGAGACCGACAGCACGGCGCGCGTCCTCGCGCTCCCGTCGCGCGAGCAGATCGACACGCCCGTCGACGAGCAGCTCATCGTCGAGTTCTATTCGCGGTAATCGGAGCCCGCTCGCTTCGTTGCCGGATGACTCGCGTACCGTAGTACGCTTCGCCATCCGGCGCCTCGCGATCGGGCTACGCTTACCGCTCTAGCTAGACTAACTCCATCCACCGCTAGGCGTGCGATCGTCTCAGAAGGTTCTGAGGCGGATAACGTAAGCGGAGAAAGACCATCACCGAAATCATGACCGTCCTGGAAGCGCCCGCCGGCGCAAACATCGAAGTTCGCGAACGCCGCGAGAACTATGCCAAGTTCGTGATCGAGCCGCTGGAGCGCGGCTTCGGGATCACGCTCGGCAACGCGCTGCGCCGCGTCCTGCTCTCGTCGATCCCCGGCGCCGCCGTCACCTACGTCAAGATCGACGGCGTCCTGCACGAGTTCTCCACCATCCCCGGCGTCGTCGAAGACACCGTCGACCTGCTGCTCAACCTCAAGGGCCTCCCGATCAAGCTCAACACGGAAGACCCGAAGGTGCTCTCGCTCAGCGCGAGCGGCTCGAAGGAAGTCACCGCGGGCGACATCGCCCCCGACGCCGACGTCGAGATCCTCCAGCCGAACTACCACATCGCGACGCTCTCGAAGAAAGACGCGAAGCTCTCGATGGAGATCGGCGTCGAGAAGTCGCGCGGCTACGTCACCAGCGACAAGCAGCGCAACATCGAGCACATGATCGGGCTGATCCCGATGGACTCGATCTTCTCGCCGATCCGCAAGGTGAACTTCACGGTCGACGACACCCGCGTCGGCCAGTCCGTCGACTTCGATCGTCTCACGCTCGAGATCGAGACCAACGGCTCGATCACGCCGGACGACGCGCTCTCCGAGGCCGCGCAGATCCTGACCGAAGAGCTGCGTCTCTTCATCGGGTTCTCCACCGAGGAGAAGCCGGTCGCGACCGCGCCCGCCAGCGAATGGGACGTCCCGGTGGAGACGCTCAACCTCTCGGTCCGCTCGTTCAACTGCCTCAAGCGCGCCGGCATCTCGAAGGTCTCCGAGCTGCTCGACATGACGGAAGACGAGATCATCAAGATGCGCAACTTCGGCAAGAAGTCGCTCGACGAGATCAAGCAAGTGCTGGAGGAGCGGGGACTCTCGCTCCGCCAGTCTTAGAGGAGATCATGCCGCACCAAGTCGCCAACAAGCGCCTCTCGC
>DATHLL010000556.1:0-2188 GCA_035488195.1 Candidatus Elarobacter sp.
ATCGGCGTTCCGGTGCTGGCGCACGCGGCGCGGCAGGACGAGTTCTTCAAGCCCGGCGCGGTCGAGGTGCTCGAGGAGAAGCTCCGCGCCGGCGGCGTCCGGTACGAGTTGCACTGGTACGACGCCGGCCACGGGTTCACGAACCCGATGCCGGTCGGCGAAGCCGGGCTCGGCCATTACGACGAGGCCGCCGCGAACCAGGCCTGGGAGCGGACCTACGCGTTCCTCGAGCGCGTGCTGCGCTAGCGGCCGCTAGCGCTCGGCGTCTCGTGCGCGCTCGGTGCGCGGCGCGACGTCGTCGGGCGACGCGGGCGCTTCGGCGAGCAAGCGCGCGAGCCGCGCCGCGCCTTGTCCCGACCACGCGTCGGCTCTGCCGGTGCGCGCGAGATCGCCCAGCCCGTACTCGCTCCAGCGCGCGGTGACGCGCGCTTTCGTCTCCGCGTCCATCCGGATCTCCGGCGGCCAGTCGCGCGCGTAGCCTTCATCGGCGGTCTTGCGCGTCGCGTCGATCCCGAGCTTCGTGCCGGCGGCGATCTCGTACGAGCCGGCGTGGTCGAGATCGTCGACCGGCCCGGGCATCATCACCAGATCGCGTCCGGGATCGACGTTGTTGAGCACGAACCACGCGACGCCGCGCACGTCGTGCACGTCGACGTCGTGATCGACGACGACGAGCGTGCGCGTGAGCATCATCATGTGGCCCAGGCCCCACAGCGCGTTCATCACCTTCTTCGCCTGGCCCGGATACGATTTCTTCACCGCGACGATCGCGAGGTTGTGAAAGCCGCCCTCGACCGGGAGATTGTAGTCGGTGATCTCGGGGACGACCATCTGCAGCAGCGGGAGGAAGATCCGTTCCGTCGCCTTCCCGAGCCACGCGTCTTCCATCGGCGGCTTCCCGACGACGGTCGCGCCGTAGATCGCGTCGCGGCGGTGCGTGATCGCGCTGACGTGCAGCGTCGGGTAGAGATCGGCGGCGGAATAGACGCCGGTGTGGTCGCCGAACGGCCCTTCGACGCGCAGCTCGTCGTTGTCGACCCAGCCTTCGATCACGAAGTCCGCGTCGGCCGGAACGTCGAGATCGACGGTCTTCGCCTTGACCGTGCGCACCGGCGCGCCGCGCAGCCAGCCGGCGAACGCGAGCTCGTCGACGACCGGCGGGAGCGGCGCGGTCGCCGCGTACGTCAGCGCCGGATCGCCGCCGATCGCGACGGCGACCGGGATGCGGCGGCCCCACTTCTCGGCGTGCGCGCGGCCTTGCTTGTGGCGCTGCCAGTGCATCCCGGCCGTGCGCGCGTCGTAGATCTGCACGCGGTACATCCCGACGTTCGGGCGGCGCGTCTCGGGATCGCGCGTGAACACGAGCGGCAGCGTGACGAACGGTCCGCCGTCGAGCGGCCACGTCGTCAGCACCGGCAACTGCGTGAGATCGGGCGGATCGACGACGACCTCTTGCGAGCGCGCGCTGGTGACGCGGCGCGGGATCGCCGAGATCCCGGCGGACGCGAGCGACGCGAGGCGCCCCAGCTTCCCGCCGAGCGTCGGCGGGAGCGCGAGGTCGATCGTCGTGCGCAGCCGTTCCTCGACCTCGCGCAGCGTGCGCGCGCCGAACGCCATCGCGGCTCGACGCTCGGTTCCGAACTGGTTCGTGAGGACGGGGAACCGCGAGCCGCGGACGTTCGTGAAGAGCAGCGCGGGGCCGCCCGCCTTCACGACGCGGTCGGTGATCTCGGCGATCTCGAGCCGCGCGTCGACCGGCGCGTCGATCGTCGCGAGCTCACCGGCGTCGCGCAGCGCGCGCACGAACGCGCCCAGCGAGTCGTAGGCCACCCGGCGCTATTGCGCGAGCGAGGGGAGCGCGATCGACGAGGCCGCCGCGGCCTCGCGCATCTCGGCGACCGCGGCCGCCGAGGGCGTGTAGCCTTCCACCAGCGTGACGATCGAGGAGTTCGCGAGGAGCAGCTGGTTGATCCCGAACTGCGCCGCGTCGGCGTTCGGCATCCCGAGCGCGATCAGCGCCGCCGCGAGGACCGACGACGCGCGGTCGCCGGTCGAGCAGTGGACCATCGCCGGGCCCAGGCTCGCGTTCCGCAGGAGCGCGAACGCCGCTTGCGTCGCGGCGGCGTCGAACTGCGCCTGCGTCATCTGCCGGGTGATCGGGACGTTGGTCCAGGTGATCCCGAGCTTG
>DATHLL010000557.1:0-17387 GCA_035488195.1 Candidatus Elarobacter sp.
CGACGTACAGCACCGCGCACCACTTCGCGTCCTGGCACGCGATGATCAACGACGACTTCCCCGCCGCGATGGAGCACCTGCGCGTCGCGCTCGGCTACGCACCCGACGCGCTCGAGCTGCAGACGACGCTCGGCATCCTCCACGCGCGCCAAGGCGACGGCGAGCAGGGCGTGCGCCATCTCGCCGAGGTGCTGGAGCTGGATCCGGACTTCTCGTTCGCGCGGTACAACCTCGCGCACGAGCTCGCCGCGATGGACCGGCACGACGAAGCGCTCGACCATCTCGCGACGCTGAGCGCGGTCGAGCCGCGCGAGTCGTATGCGGCACTGACCGCGTATTCCGCCGCACGGGCCGGCGATCCGCGCCCGGCGAGGCGGTTTCTCGACCGGATCACCGGCAACCGCAAGACCTCGCACCACTACTTGCGCGGATATGCGCGGCTCGGCTTGGGCGAGCGCGCCGAAGCGCTCGGCGAGCTGCGCGCCGCGATCGAGCACAACGAGCCTTGGACGATCCTGCTCCCGCTCGACGCCGTGTTCGGACAGATGCGCGACGACCGCGCGTTCCGCGCGCTGCTTCCCCTCGCGGTCGGTGCGCGATAGCGCACACTCTGTGCCGCGAGCGTAGTGGAGGATGTGGAGAACTTCGTGGAGCCGCCGGAGTTTGACGCGATCTGACCGCGGGTATGCCCCGGCGACCGGCTTCGTATCGCCGCTGCGGGCGGGATGGTGAGCACCATCCCGCCCGCAGCGTCAGCGGCTAGAGCGCGTTCGCGAGCGCCCAGCCCTTCGGTGCACCGATCCCGGTGACTTGGTTGTACTGCGATGCATTGCACGAGTAGGCGCCGTTGGTGCCGGACGTGCACGGCGTGTAGTAGCTGCTGTAGCCCGTCGACGTGAAGAGGCTGTACAGCGTCGGGTTCACCCAGCCCAGCTTCGTCGCGTGGAGCTGGTTCGTCTCGATCATCAGCGCGACGAAGGCCGGTGACGACCACGACGTGCCGAGGTACGAGCCGAACGCGCCGCCGGTGTAGACCGCGACCGGGTCGAACGGGAGCGAGATGTCGGGCTGGTTGCGGCCGGTCGTGATGACGCCCGCGACGCCGCTCTGCCAGCTCGGCAGCCCGACGACGGTCGAGACGCCGCCGCCGGTCGAGTCGCCGCTCGAGCTGCCCGCGGTGACGCTGGTCAGCACGCCCGACGAGTTGTACGTGAAGTTCACGCCGCCGACCGAGGTGAAGTACGGGTCGCCGGCCGGGGCGCTGACGCCCTTCGAGCCGCTGCACTCGTTGCTTCCCGTGTCGCCGGACGAGGCCGCGAAGGTCACGCCGACCGCCGCGCCCTGCTGCGCGATCGAGTTCGTCGCGCTCTCGAACGCGGTGTCGCTCGACTCGCAGCCGCCGAACGAGGAGTTGACGACGCTGGTCTTCCCGTCGGTGATCGCCTTGTTGTAGGCGTCCTCGATGTTCTGGTCGGTCAGCGAGCCGATGTGGTAGACGATGATGTTCGCGGCCGGCGCGAGCCCCGCGATCGTCTGCACGTCGAGATCGGTCTCCGCATCGTCACCCGAGCCGCCGCCGTCGACCGCGACGTTCGTCACGGTTCCGGTGTGGGTGACCTGCGCCGCGCTCAGGTAGCTGTTCAGATAGCTCGTGCTGACCGGATCGTCGATGACGACGGCGGCCGTGTAGCCCGAACCGTTGCAGCCGTGCTGGACCGGATAGTCGAACGGCTTCGCGACGCCGGTCGCCAGCGTGCCGCTGGAGTTGCTGAGCGGTCCGTTGAGCGCCGCGGATCCGGTGCAGCCGCTGGTGGGCGTGGCCGTCGGCGTCGGCGTCGGAACCGGTGTGGGCGTCGGGATCGGCGTAGGCGTCGGGTTCCCGGTCGGCGTCGGAGTCGGCGTGGGCTTCGGCGTCGCGGTCGGTGTCGCGGTCGGCGTCGGCGTCGGCGTCGCGCTGCCGGACGTCAGCGAGACGTCGTCGACGTACTGCAGGTCGTGATACCCGGCCGTGCCGTCGCCGTGCACGCCGAAGTACAGCCACACGGTCTGCCCCGCGTACGACGAAAGGTTGTAGCTCTTCTGGACCCAGGTCTGCGCGTTGCTCACGGTGGTGTAGAGGTTGTCGATGACGTAGCCGTTGGAGTCCAGCAGGTCGGCTTCCTGATACGAGTACGTCGTGCTCGTCTCGTTCGTCGACTGCCAGACCCAGAACGTCAGAGTGCCGCTCGACGGGATCGTCACCTGCTGGCAGACGCCGGCGTCGCCGTTCGGCTCGGTCGTCGTCGTGCCGCTCCACTCCGAGTACGAGCCGGTGTGCGGCTTCGCCGTCGTGATGCGCGCGTTGACGTTGCCGCACTGCGGCCAGTACGTGAACCCGCCCGACTCGAAGCCCGGGTCGGAGACGATGTTCGTCGCGTTCGTGCGGGCGTCTTGGGTGCGGCCCGGGCGAATCGTGTGCGTCGCGGGCGTGATCGTGCGGCCGCTGTCGTCGCCGACGGTGCTCGCCTGATCGACCTTGGTGCGGACGACGACGAGGTTGTTCAGCGAGACCGCGAGCACGTTCGAGGCGATCTCGCTCGGCACGGTCGCGGGCTTGAGGTTCGCGAAGCGCGCGCCGTACTTTCCTTGGTGCACGGTGTGCATCTCGGTGGCGAAGTAGCGCTCGACGACGGCGGTCGGCGCGGTCGCGTCGACGATGGTGCGGTTCGAGGACCGCTGCGTGACCGTGAAGCCTGCCTTCTGCAAGCTCTGCACGACGGCGGCTTCCTGGGCCGCGGTCGGCGCGTACTGCGCGTTGAACTGCTCGTTGGTGAGGAAATGCCGGTACGAGGGCGAGTGCGGATCGCTCACGCCGGCGACGAACTGGTCGAGCTGCGCCTGGTTGTTGTAGCGCAGCGTGATCGCGATGCTGACCGGCTCATTTGAGCCGCGCCGTCCGGAATCGGTGTACGCCAGCGCGCCGGACGTCTTCGGGATCGAGATCATCGGCGTCACCGACGCCGTGGTGCGCCCGGTGGAGTCGGCGGACGCCCCGCCCTGCGTTGCCGGGATCGACGACGAGGTGTGTCCGCCGCCGCCGCATGCCGCAAGCGAGATGCTGAGAACTAGCGCCGACGCTAGTGCGCGTATCGGTGTCTTCATACGTCTCCTGACGCGTCCTTTGAACGAGTGCCCCCAACCGGTCTCCGGAAGAGACCGGCCAATTCGCACCCCGATCGATACAGGGGCGCCCGTAGGACGCCGACGAGCGCGGGTGGCCCTTTGGTGGCACTTGTCGGCGCACCTGCGCAGGACGGCGTCCCGAGCGACGCGCGGCTCGAATGAGACGGCGAGCACAGCTTTCGCCTGCGGGCGGTCGCTCGGTCACCGCGGTCGTGCGCGGTCGGGATCCGAGGAGCGAATTGGACCGGGACATCCGTGTCGCCGTTCGCGTACGCTCGCGGTGTGAGCGATGCGGTCGAGGTGCTGGAGTTGCGTCAGTACACCGTGCGAAGCGGGATGCGCGACCGGCTGCCCGGGCTCTTTCGCGAGCACTTCATCGGCGCGCACGAGGCGGTCGGCGCACGGATCTTGGGGACGTTCTTCGACCTGGACGATCCCGACCGGTTCGTGTGGCTGCGCGGCTATCGCGACTTGGCGACGCGCGGGCCTGCGCTGCGCGCGTTCTACGGCGGTGACGTTTGGAAGGCGCATCGCGACGCGGCGAACGCGGCGATGGTCGACTCGGACAACGCGCTGCTGCTGCGCGCATTGCCCGGCGGCGCGTTCGGCCAAGGACGGTTACGCGACGGCATCTGGCGCGTCTCGATGTGGTCGCTCGGCTCCGTCGATGGTGCTGCGTTCGCGGGCTGGTTCGACGAACGGATCGTGCCGCTCGTCGCAGCATGCGGCGCGACCGTTTTCGCGCGATATCTGACGGACTGCGAGTCGAACGATTTCCCGGCGCTCCCGGTGCGCGACGATACTGCCCTGGTGTGGTTCTCGCGGTTTCCCGAAGCGCGCGCGGAGCGCGAGTTCAGCGCGGCACTCGCCGCTGCGAGCGGCTGGCGGGACGACGCGCCGCCGGAACTGCTCCCCGCGCTGATGCGCAAGCCGGAAGTGCTTCGGCTGGTGCCCGCCTCGGAGGTATGACGCGATGCCGTATTTCGTCGTGACGCGCGAGCGCGGCCCGAACTGGGACTGGTCGCGACCGATGCGCCGCCAAGACGGGTGGGACGCGCACGCCGCCTTCATGGACGCGCTTGCGGCGGAAGGCTTCATCGCCGCCGGTGGCCCGCTCGGTGGCGAAGACGACGCACGTCGGGTTCTGCACATCGTCGTCGCGCACGACGCAGGCGAGATCGAGCGGCGGCTCGCGGACGATCCGTGGACGCCGAACGCCTTGCTGCGAACGCTCGCTATCGAACCGTGGACGGTGCTGCTCGGCGGCTTCGGTGCGCCGGACGACGCCGCACCGGGCTGTTTCGGGAACGAAAGATCCGACCTCGCGACGTAGCCGGCGTCATGAGGCCATCGTGTGCTTCGCGGTCGTGACGAGACGCCGCCCGCGCAACGCGTACACCGTCGCGCTCTTCACCGTGCAGTTCGAAACCGCGCAGCCTTCGACGTGCAGCGTGCGGCCGACGAAGCGGATGACGATCGCGTCCGGGCCACGACCCCAGTCGCCGCCCCAGTTCGCTTCCGCGACTTTGCCGAGCAAAACCGCACCGGCCCCGCGCTCGTCGAACGCGTATGCCGCGGCCGTGCCGCCGATCGGGAAGTCGCATGTCATCACGACGACCGCCTGCCGCGTGCCGGGCGCGAGGCTGCCCCGCACGACGCGCCGCACGAAGAGATCGAAGCCGGTTGCCATTTTTCGGTCTTCGTAAGAAAACGTTCCCTTGCGCATCACCGCCGGCACCGGGACATTCGAATGACACGGGTTCGTCGAGTACGTGAAGTTGAAGTAGTCGACGGCCAGGAGAAGCGGTGCAATCATCGGCGTTTGCTCGGCTTTCGGACGGCGCTCGATACCGCCGGGAGGCGGTCGTCGATCCCCTGTTCCGTCGGCCGCCGTCGCTCCTGCATGCGACGATCTGCGAAGGCTGCTGAAAACGGCGTGGCAACGGGCTGAGGTTTTCGCCCTTGACCGCCGCGGCGGATTCTGCTACGGTGCCGGGCATGAGCGCCTGCTGTATGGCGATGTCGATGTGTGCCGCCCGCGAGGGACGGTGTAGGTCGGCGTCGTCCTGAGCGGGCCGCGACGACACTCCATCGACCCTCGCCGACCGGCGGGGGTCGTTGCGTTTCACCCCCTTCTGCGCTCGACGCATTCGTGAAGGAGACCCACGATGAGCAGCACCCTGGACCCCGCGGCGGAACGCGGATTCGAGACCGTCGCCCTGCACGGCGGGCACGGCGGCGACCCCGCGACCAAGTCGCGCGCCGTCCCGATCTATCAGACCACCTCGTACACCTTCGACGACACCGCGCACGCGGAGCGGCTCTTCGCCCTGCAAGAGTTCGGCAACATCTACACCCGCATCATGAACCCGACGACCGACGTGTTCGAGCAGCGGCTCGCCGCGCTCGAGGGCGGCGTCGGCGCGCTGGCGCTCGCGAGCGGGCAGGCCGCGACGATCTACTCGCTGCTGAACGTCGCGAGCGCGGGCGATCACGTGGTCAGCTCGGCCTCGCTGTACGGCGGGACGTACAACGCGTTCGTGCACACGCTGCCGCGGTTCGGCGTCGAGGTGACGTTGGTCGATCCGGGCGATCCGGCCGCGTTCGCGCGCGCGATCAAGGAGAACACCAAGGCCGTGTTCGCCGAGACGCTCGGCAACCCGAAGCTCGACGTCCTCGACGTCGAGGCGGTCACGAAGGTCGCGCACGACGCGGGGTTGCCGCTGATCGTCGACAACACGCTCGCGACGCCGTACCTGCTGCGGCCGATCGAGTACGGTGCCGACGTCGTCGTCCACTCCGCGACGAAGTTCATCGGCGGGCACGGGACGACGATCGGCGGCGCGATCGTCGATGCCGGGAAGTTCGACTGGAAGGCGTCGGGGCGGTTCCCGGACTTCGTCGAGCCCGATCCGTCGTATCACGGCGTCGTGTACACCGACGCGGTGGGGCCGCTCGCGTACATCATCAAGGCGCGGGTGCAGCTCCTGCGCGACGTCGGCGCGGCGCTCTCGCCGTTCAACGCCTGGCTGCTGTTGCAAGGGCTCGAGACGCTCGGGCTGCGCGTCGAGCGGCACAGCGCGAACGCGCAGAAGGTCGCGGATTTCCTCAAGGACCATCCGAAGGTCGTCTGGGTGCGGTATCCGGGGCTGCCCGGGGATCCGGCGTACGCGAACGCGCAGAAGTATCTGCCGAAGGGCGGCGGGGCGATCCTCACGTTCGGAGTGAAGGGCGGAGCCGAGAAGGCGCGCGCGGTGATCGACGGGCTGAAGCTGTTCTCGCTGCTCGCGAACGTCGGCGACGCGAAGTCGCTGGTGATCCATCCGGCGACCACGACGCACCAGCAGCTCACGCCGGCGGATCAAATCGCCAGCGGGGTGAGCGACGACGCGGTGCGGCTGTCGGTCGGGATCGAGTCGGTCGAGGACATCATCGCGGATCTGCGGCAGGCGCTCGAGGCGGTGTGAGATCATCCTTCGACAGGCTCAGGATGACATGGGGGCTGGGCGCGAGGTGACGACGCCGGTCGAACCGGTCGAATGTGACGTGGAGATCGGGGCGCTGGAGCTCGTCTCCGGCGCTTCGATTCCCGGTGTCGTGCAGCGGGTGACGCGGTACGGCGCCGAGCCGGCGGTGGACGGGTCGAACGTCGTGTTCGTCGCGCATGCGCTGACGGGATCGTCGCGGGTCGTCGAGTGGTGGGATGGGCTGGTCGGGCGCGACGGGTTGTTCGATCTCGAACGGTGGTGCGTCGTCGGCGTGAACGTGCTCGGCGGGTGTTACGGGTCGACCGGGCCGTCGTCGCTTGCGCCGGACGGGCGGCGGTGGGGACCGCGGTTTCCCGTCGTCGCGGTCGCGGACATCGTCGAGGCGCAGCGGCGCGCGCTGCGCGCGGCGTTCGGGATCGAGCGCGTCGCGATCGCGATCGGCGGATCGCTCGGCGGGCAGCAGGCTCTGCAGTGGGCGCGCGGGTACGACGACGCCGTCGAGCACGCGATCGTCGTCGGGACGTACGATCATCTGCGCGCGCAGGGGATCGCGCAGAACGGCGTCGCGCGCGAGGCGATCCGGCTCGACCCGAAGTTCGAAGATGGGTGGTACGACGAGCCGCCCGTCGACGGGCTGCGGCTCGCGCGCGCGATCGCGACGCTCACGTACAAGAGCGAGGCGCTCTTCGAGCGCCGTTTCGCGAACCGGCCCGACCGCGCGGGCGGCGATCCGGCCCGCAACATCGACGACCGGTTCGACGTCGAGGGCTATCTCGCGCATCAGGGCGACGTCTTCGTCACGCGGTTCGACGCGAACACCTATCGCGTGCTCACGCGCGCGATGGATCTCTTCGACCTGCGCGGCCGCGAGCGGCCGGCGGGGCGGGCGCGGATCACCTTCGTCGGGATCGCGGGCGACCAGCTCTATCCGCCGGAGTTCGTGTGGAGCTGCGCCGCGCGCTGGGCCGAGGCCGGCTGGGACGCCTCGTACCGCGACCTGCAGAGCGATCACGGGCACGACGCGTTTCTCGCCGAGCCGCGGAATCTGGCCGCGCTGCTGCGCGATGCGATCGGCGTCCCCGAGCGCGTCTCGTGATCGCTGGGGCTTGCGCGAAGCCCCGGGCGCGTGCTAAGGTCCTAGGACCGTGTTCCCGTTCTGTTCGATGACGACCACGACGACGACGACTTCCCTCGGCGAGGGCAGGTCAGGATCGACGTCGGCGTAACGCAGCCGGTACACGAATCCAGATCGCAGCCCTCGCCGACACGGCGGGGGCTTTTTTCATCGAGGAGGCCCCGTGCACACCCTACCGCGCGTTCTCTGCTCGTCCGACGCCGCCGCTCCGCACGCGACGGCGACGACGGCGCCGCGCGCGCGCGGCGTCGGGCTGCTCGGGTGCGGCACCGTCGGCTCCGGCGTCGCACGGCGCCTTCTCGCCTCGCATCCGGGGCTGATCCGGGGGATCGCCGTGCGCGATCCGCGCAAGCCGCGCGACGTCGCGTGGCGCGACTTCGCCGGCGACGCGTTCGAGGTCGTCGACGATCCGAGCGTTCGCGTCGTGGTCGAGTGCATCGGCGGCCTCGGGCTCGCGCGCGAGCTCGTGCTGCGGGCGATCGCGCGCGGCAAGGACGTGGTGACCGCGAACAAAGATCTGATCGCGACCGAAGGTCCGTGGCTGGCGGCGTTCGCGGCGCGCACCGGCGCGTCGCTGCGCTACGAGGCCGCGGTCGGCGGCGCGATCCCGATCGTGCGCGCGCTGGCCGGTTCGCTCGCCGGCGAGGACGTGATCGAGATCGGCGGCGTGCTGAACGGCACGACCAACTTCGTCCTCGACGCGATGGAGTCGGGCGCGGAGTACGCCGAAGCGCTCGCCGAAGCGCAGCGGCTCGGCTTCGCGGAGCAGGATCCGCGCAGCGACGTCGACGGCCACGACGCCGCGCACAAGCTCGCGATCCTCGCCGGGCTCGCGTTCAAGCGGCCCGCGGTGTCGGCCGGGCTCGCGCGGCGCGGGATCGGCGGGATCTCGCGCGACGACGTGCGTGCCGGCGCCGAGCGCGGCTTGCGGCTGAAGCTGGTCGCCGTCGCGCGGAGGCGCACCCTTCGACAAGCTCACGGTGACATCGAGGTGGGGCACGAGGGTGACATCGACGTGATCGAAGCGGGCGTGACGCCGGCGTTCGTGCCGGAAGAGCATCCGTTCGCGCGGCCGCGCGGCGCGGAGAACGTCGTGCGCGTCCTCGGGCGCGGCTGCGGCCCGCTCGTCTTCTCCGGATTCGGCGCGGGCGGCGATGCGACGGCGTCCGCGGTCGTCGCCGACGTGCTCGCGGCGCTCGACGCGCGCGAGCGCGGGTTGCCGGCGCACGACGGCGAGGACTTGGTTGCGAGGCCGTTGCGCGCGCCGGTGCTGGTCCGGTTCGCCGGCGGCAGCGTCGTGACGAGCGACGCGGTGCCGCTCGACGCGCTCGAAGCGCTTGCCGGCGAGTTCGTCGCGCCGGGCGAGGTGCGCTCGGTCATTCCGGTGTGGCGCGACGCCGCGTGACGGCACCCTCGCGGCATAAGAAACCCCCAAGTCTGGGGATGGTCGCGCGCGTTCGCCGGACGCTAGCGCGGGAAAACTGGATGCGAGCACCGGGATCGTCGGAGGGTTCGCATTGCAGGCAAGCGCGGCACGGTCGATGGGATGCGCCCTCGCGGCGATGACCGCGCTTGCCGGTACGCTCGGCGCCTCGCCCGCCTCGCCGGTCACGGTCGCCGAAGTGCTCGCGCGGTACACCAGCCGCGACGCCTCGGTGCAGTCGTACACCGTCCCCGTGCACATCGACGTCCGCGTGCACAAGCTGCTCACGTTCCATTTCGGGCTCGACGGAACGCAGTCGTTCAAGCGGCCCGCGCACCTTTCGCTCGACGTGCAGCGGGTGCCGCCCGAAGGCCGCAAGCTCTTCGCCGAGCTCGGCACGCCGCTGACGTGGTCGCAGCAGTACGATCTCCGTCTCGTCTCGGGCAGCACCGAGCGCGGTGCGTACCGGCTCGAAGGCGTGCCGAAGCGCCCGAGCGGGATCGCGCGGATGGTAGTCGACGTCGACGGTGATCCGTCGGCGCCGCTGCACGCGCAGTGGTGGACGCACGACGGCTCGACGATCGACATGCGGATCACCGAGGACGGCAGCGGCGGATACGAGCTGCCGAAGCACAGCGAAGCCGATCTCAACATCAGCGGGACGAAGATCCACGCGTCGATCGACTACGGGACGTACGCGGTGAACGAAGCGATCGCGGAGGCGAAGCTCTCGCCGAACTGAAGCGCGCTCCGCGGATCGCGCCCTACGTGGACGCGGTGGCGGCCGGGAACGGTTCGTCGCTGACGACCCGGTTGCGGCCCATCGTCTTCGCGACGTAGAGCGCCGCGTCGGCGCGGCGCACCAGATCGCCGGCGGTCGCCGTGCCGCCGTGCTGCGGGAGCAGCGAGGCGACGCCGATGCTGACGCCGAGGCGCTTCAGCGGCGGAGCGGGGTGCGCGATCGCGAGAAACGCGACCCGTTCGAGGATCGCTTCGCCGACGTACCGCGCGCCGGCCAGATCGGTGTCGGGAAGCAGCAGGACGAACTTGTCGTTTCCGTAGCGGGCGGCGACGTCGTCGCGCCGCGACGCCGCGGCCGCGATGACGCGCGCGATCCGCCGCAGCACGTCGTCGCCGGCGAGATGCCCGTACGCCTCGTTGTACGCCTTGAAGCGGTCGGCGTCGACGAGCAGCGCGGCGAGCGGCGAGCGCGCGCGCTCCGCGCGGTTCCACGCAACCGCGAGCGCGGCGTCGAACGCCGGGCGGTTGAGGATCCCGGTGAGCCCGTCGCGGTCGTCCGCCGCGAGCGGGACGCGCTCGCGCGCGTCGTGGCGGAGCTGCATCGCGACGGCGAGCGCGAACAGCAGCGCCTCGCCGGCGAGCGCGAGCTGCGGCGCCGAACGAAGGAACGCGCCGCCGCCGGGCGCGAGCATCGCGAGCGCGCCGAGCGCCGCAAGCACGGCTCCCGCGAGATACCATCGCGCGCCGGCGAGGTTTGCGCGGACCGCGGCGATCCCGTACGCGGCGAACGCGAGCGCCATCGCGATCGCGAGCCCTTGCGCGAGCGGATCGGGGAGTGCCCAGAGATCTTGCAAGACGTCGCCGCCGGCGACCGCAACGACGTTCATCCCGACCAGCGCGTAGAGCGCGCCCGCGAGCCGCCGGTCGACGCGCAGTTCGCGGAACAGCGCGCGGGTGAACATCAGCGTGCAGACGTACGCCGCCGACTGCAGCAGCGCGTGCAGCGGCTGGCTGACCTCCGGCGGCGGCCGCACGACGCCGAGCCACGGCACGAGTAGACCGGCGAGCGCGGCGGCGAGCCCCGCGTACCACGCGGCCGCGCGCGAGCGCAGCAGCGGCGCGAAGGTCGCGTGGAACAGCGCGAGCGCTATGAAGAGCCCGAAGAACGCCGCGTACGACCAGCTCCGCCAGCCGATCTCCGCGAGCTGATCCGCGCTGAGGACGTACGGCGGCGCCGCGGCGCTGACCGTCGTCGCGACGAGCTCGATGCGATCGGCCTGCCACGCGTCGCCGGGAAGCCGCACGCCCAGCATGCGGCCCGGAAGATCGGTGTTGCCCACGAGGACGTCCCGGCGCGCGCCCGGCCCGACGACGGTGACCGTCAGATCGCGCACGAACCACGGCGTGCCGACGTAGAGTGCGGTGTCCGCGCGCGGCACGCGAAACGCCGCGCGGAGCGTGGCGGGCCGCAGCAGCGTTGCGGGCGCCGTCTCCGCGGGGACCGCTGTGCCCGGCACGGCGAGCGGGATGGCATCGGCCGCCCCGGCGAGCGCGGTCAGCCGGGCCGCGGCGCACAGCGCGACGGCGAGGACGAGCATCGCGAACGCACGACGTTCCACGCCAGGGTTTTCGGCGCGAGCGAGCGCCGGCCTCACGCCCAGGGTAAAGAGTCCGGAACGCGCGGGCCGCGGGAAGGGCGGATCGGCCCTCCCGCGAACCCAAGGCGGTCGCGCGCCCCGCGCGCCATGCCGACGTAGCTCAGTTGGTAGAGCAGCTGATTCGTAATCAGCAGGTCGCCGGTTCGAGTCCGGCCGTCGGCTCCACGAGAACGCGAACGTTCAGACGTTCGCCGGGACGCGCATCGTCGCGCGGTCGCCGGCCGCGCGCTGGTACTGCGGAGGCCAGGCGATTTCCGCGCCGAGCGCGCGTGCGGCGAAGAGCGGCCAGTACGGATCGCGCAGCAGCTCGCGCGCGATGATCACGAGATCGGCACGTTCTTCGGCGACGACCGATTCGGCGTCGGCGGGCTCGGTGATCATGCCGACCGCGCCCGTCGCGATCCGCGCTTCGCGGCGGATCCGTTCGGCGAACGGCGTCTGATAGAGCGGGCCGACCGGGATCGCGCCCGGCCGCACCGGGACGGCGCCGCCCGAGCTCGCGTCGATCAGGTCGACGCCTTCCTCGCGCAGCAGCTTCGCGAGCTCGACGGTCTGCTCGACGTCCCAGCCGCCTTCGGCCCAATCGGTCGCCGAGACGCGCACCAACAGCGGCAGACGCTCCGGCCACACGGCACGCACCGCGCGAACGATCTCGCGCGCGAGCCGCGTGCGGTTCTCGAACGAGCCGCCCCAGCGGTCGGTGCGCTCGTTCACCAGCGGCGAGAGGAACTGGTGCACCAAGTATCCGTGCGCGGCGTGGATCTCGATCACCGTCCCGCCGATCGCAAGCGTGCGCTTCGCGCCGTCGGCGAACGCCGCGACGATGTGCGCGATCCCGGCCTCGTCGAGCGCCTGCGGCGTCGGGTACGTCGGATCGAACGGCGTGCCGCTCGGCGCGACCGGGATCCAGCCGCCCTCGCTCACCGGCACCGCGCCGTGTCCGTCCCAGGGCCGTTTCGTCGACCCCTTGCGGCCCGCGTGCGCGAGCTGCGTTCCGAACTCCGCGCCTTGCGAGCGCACGAACCGCGCGATCCGCTCGAGCTCCGGCATGTGCTCGTCTTTCCAGATCCCGAGATCTTCGGGCGAGATCCGGCCTTCGGGCGTCACGGCGATCGCCTCGGTGAGGATCAGCGAGGCGCCGCCGACGGCACGGCTGCCGAGGTGCACGACGTGCCAGTCGTTCGCGAAGCCGTCGGTCGACGAGTACTCGCACATCGGCGAGACGACGATGCGGTTGCGCAGCGTCACGTCGCGGACGGTGTAGGGAGAGAAGAGCTCGGACATCGTCCGGTGAGACGCGCGGTCACCGCGCCGCGGTTGCGCGCTGCGACGTTCGTCGGCGCGCCGGCCGGTCAGAGGCCGAGGTGCTGCACGACGAAGCGGGCGGCGTCTCCGCGCGAGAGCGTGCCGGACGGCCAGGGCAGCGGCGAGCCGGCCG
Organism: Candidatus Elarobacter sp.; assembly: GCA_035488195.1. Lineage (GTDB taxonomy): Bacteria > Vulcanimicrobiota > Vulcanimicrobiia > Vulcanimicrobiales > Vulcanimicrobiaceae > Vulcanimicrobium. The sequence continues at coordinate 13,046 of DATHLL010000557.1, forward strand.
CCGCGTCCGCGGCGGCGCGCTCGTCGGCGCCGAACGGCTCGTTCGCCGCGAACGCGAGCGCGCTCGGCCGGGTGATGAACCCGCGCACGCCGGCGAGCTGCGCGTGGGCGAACAGATCGCCCGCGCCGCCGAACGGCACGTCGGTCCACCAGTACAGCGGGACGCCGGCGCTCAGCAGCTCGTGCTGCAGCTCGCGCAGCAGCGGCGGCTGATCGAGCACGCCGGACGGCGTCGCGCTGCGCTTCAGGCAGAACGCCGCGAGCGCGCCGGCCGACTCGCCGGTGTTCCACTCGATCGGGTGGACGCGGTACGCGCTGTTCGTGATGTGCGTGACGCCGAGGTTCTTGCACGCGGGGATCAGGTTCTCGAACGTCGTCGAGACGAGCGCGCCGAGCGGGATCTGGAACGGCTTCGGCGATGCTCCGTCGTAGCCGTTCATCCCCTCGACGGTGTGCATGTCGAGGTGGTAGTAGCCGATCCCGCACGAGTCGGCGAAGCGGTTCGCGCGGGCGCCGGCCGTCACGATGTCCTGCTGGCGCACCGTCGTGCGCGCGACGATCCGGCGCGACTCGCGGATGTACGGCTGCGGCGCGCAGCCGTCGTAGGTCCCGAACACCTCGGTCGCGACGCGAAGGTTCGGATACCCGTGCCCTTTGCCGTCGTCGCGCGGACACGCCGTCTGCAGCCAGTACGCGTACGCGAGCGAACGCGCGCGCGCCGCGACGACGGTCGCCGCGTCGAGGTCGGGATTCCCGGTCGGGATCGAGCGCGTGCGGTAGTCGTTGCTCGCGTCGTTGATCGTCGTGAGGTCGTAGCGAACCGACGGGTCGGCGAAGTTCGCCGCCGCGACGAACTGCCGGTAGTTGAACAGCGAGTCCGAGCCGGTGACGCGGAAGACGCCGCTCGCGCCGAAGAGCATCGTGAAGGGATGCGCCGCGACCATCTCGTCGTATCCCGGCGGCTTCGGGATCGTGTGGTTCTCGCCGTCGGGCCGCCGCTCGAGCGCGAGCGGGACGGTGATCGGCTGAATCCAGTTCGCGTGCGCCGCCGCCGGCGCGTTCGGCTCGCCGAAGTCCGCGCGCGACTCGGCGCCGAGCCGGTGCGGAACGTCCGCGAGCGCGAGCAGTTCGCCGAGATCGGTCGCGTCGAGGAAGTACGACGCGGCGTAGCGGGCCGGCGCGCCGTCGTACGCGCGCGCGACCAGCGCGGTGACGCGGCCCTCCGAGGTCTGCGCCGCGACGACGCGCGTCTCGGTCGTCACGGTGACGCGCGGCGTCGTCGCCGCGAGCATCGCGAGCAGCGTCTCGTGCGCGGCGCGCGGCGAGATCCGCAGGTTCGAGACGTACCGGTGATCGGGCGCGCCGGGATCGAACGGCGCGAGCTTCTTCCCGGCCTCCGAGAGCACGAACCGCGTCGTGTACCACGCGCGCGCGCGCCGGCGGAAGTCGAGGTACGACGCGGTCGCGCCGGTCCCGCCGTTGATCCACTCGGTCTCGTCACCGCGCGTCAGCCCTTGCGCGGAGTACTGGCCGCCGATCCAGCTCGAGGCCTCCAGCAGACAGACCTTCGCGCCGAGCGCGCTCGCGCGCAGCGCCGCCGCGACGCCGCCCAGGCTCGCGCCGGCGATCACGACGTCGTAGCGAAGCTCTTCCATCGGACGCCCCCTCTCGTGCCCTGAGGTTCGAGCGAGCGCCGGTGCCGCCTTCGCGCGCGCAGGACGGCGCGCGCGATCCGGCGGACCCGAGCGCGGTGACGATCGGAAACCTCGCGGCGGCGCGCGCGCTCGACCGCCCCGACCTGCTCGCGCCCTCGGTCGCCGCGGCGATCGCGGGCTGGCCCGGCGCGACGCCGCGCGACGCGTTCTGGGTCGCGGAGATCGATCCGCAGCTCGCCGACACGGCCGCGTTCTGCGAGCGCTACGCGTTTCCGATGGACCGTTCCGCGAACTGCGTCGTGCTCGCCGCGCGGCGCGAGGGACGCAGTTGGTTCGCCGCGTGCGTCGTGCTCGCGACCACGCGCGCCGACGTGAACAACCTCGCGAAGAAGCAGCTCGGCGCGAGCAAGATCTCGTTCGCGGCGATGGACGCGGCGACCGCGGCCTCGGCGATGGAGTACGGCGGGATCACGCCGATCGGGCTCCCGCCGGACTGGCCGGTCCTGATCGACGAAGCGGTCGCGGCCGCCGACCGGGTCGTGGTCGGGAGCGGCGTGCGGCGCTCGAAGGTCTCGCTCCCCGGCGCGGCGCTCGCGGAGCTGCCCGGGGCTGTCGTGCTCGCCGGGCTGGGCCGCTCGGCCGGCTGACTTTCAGGCTTTCTTCACCGCCCCGTGGCACGATCCGCGTCGTGGAGCACAGCAACCTCGGCGTCCGCCGCCTCCTGCGCAAGATCCGCTACCCGGGACTGCTCGAGCGCGACCATCTCGCGACGACGATCCGCGACGCGAGCGGCGCGCCGAACGCGCGCGACGCGGTGATCGCGCTGCTCGACGACGTCTTGCGCCGCTACCCGCCGATCTACTGGACGATCATCGAGCGCGTCGACCTCGAAGGGAAACCGACCCGCACGGTCGCGGGCGAGCTCTATCTCTCGTACCGCACGCTGCACCGTTATCGCAGCGCGGCGATCGCGACGCTCGCCGACGCGCTGGAGCGCCGCTTCGGCGCCGGGCGCGCGGCGCCGCCCTCGCCGCCGGCGAACGAGAGCGACGACGTCCCCTCGCTGCTGCGCGCGGGCTACGACCATCTGCGCCAGCCCTCGGTGCGCTCGTTCGACGCGGCGAAGCGCTGCTTCACGCGCGCGCTCGAGCTGGACGAGAACTGCGTCGAAGCGTGGACCGGGCTCGCGTCGTGCTACGAGCACCAGAGCGCGCACCTCGAGCGCGACGCGATCGCCTCGTTCGACGCTTCGGTGCGCGCGTTCGACCGCGCCTCGCAGCTCCGCACCGCCGACAGCGCGCGCGAAGGCTGACGCGCCGCGCGGCCGCGCTAGCCGTTCGCGATCGCGTCGCCGGCGGCGATCACCGCCGCGAGCGCGAGCTCGACCGCGGCGTCGCCGAGATAGACCGGCGCGATCCGCCCGCGCGTGACGTACACGACGTCGATCGCGCTGAACGCGAGCGCGCTGCACGCGGCGAGCGCGACCGTCTCCGCCGAGATCGTCGCGCGGCGCGCCCCGAACCCCAGCACCGCGCCGTTCGCGAGCGCGAGCGCGGCGACCGTCTTCACCAGCCAGCGGTCCGTCTTCGGACCGGTGACCGCCTCGAACGAGCGCATGTGCAGCAGCGGCCACGCTCCCGTCGCCGCGTAGTACGCGGCCATCACGATCAGCGCTTGACGCCGCAGGCTCATCGTGCGGTAGTCGCGCGCCGGGCGGGAGAACCCCTGCGGGGTGCTCGGGGCGCACCTCCCCTCCTGACGAGCGAACGGCTGGGAACGGAACGGCGACGGCCGAACGTTTTCGGACCGCACATGCACGTCCGTCCTCTGGCGCTCGCGCTCGTCCTCGCGCTCTCCGGCGCGGCTCCCGCCCTCGCGATCGACCAGGGCGTCCCCGGGCCGCTCTACGTCATCGTGCCGTTCGGCGATCCGGGCGACACCGACCCCGTGCTGAAGAACGCGACGAAGCAGTTCTCCGCCGACCTCTCCGAGCACCGCATCCGCTCGGCGATCGCGACGCCGATCGACGCGATCGAGGCGGTCGGCACCGCGCGCCAGCTCTGCGGCAGCTACAACGCCGACGGCCTGCTGATCCCGCAACTGCGCTTCGAGCAGTCGAAGGAGCGCAACCTCACCGGCTTCCTCCCCGTCGTCGGCGGCGTCGTCTCGTCGTCGGGCGTCTTCGACCGCTCGCCGATCCGCGCGTCGCTCCGCCTCTACCTGATCGACTGCACCGGCGTGGTGCGGTGGAAGACCTACACCACCGCCAACAAAGTCCACAAAGGCCAGAACGTCTCGGCCGGCCTGACCGAGATCACGAACGAAGCGATGGCGCAAGCGGTCGACGACTTCGCCAACCGCCCCGCCCCGCGAGGCGACGGCCTTTAGTGGGTCCGGCTGGTGCCGGACCCGTCGCGTTCGGGCTTCGCCCGATCCGCTCGTCGTCGTTTGTCGGGCGAAGCCCGACAACTCCTAGATCCGGCAGGACCGCAGGCCCTGCTTCTCCAGGTAGCGCTGGTGGTAGTCCTCGGCGCGGAAGAACGGGGTCGCGGGGAGAATCTGCGTCACGATGGGCCGGGAGAACCGCGTTTGAGCGCGGGCTTTACTCGCTTGAGCGGCGTCCCGCTGGGCGTCGTCCGCGTAGAAGACCGCGGAGCGGTATTGCGTCCCCACGTCCGGGCCCTGGCG
>DATHLL010000558.1:0-2266 GCA_035488195.1 Candidatus Elarobacter sp.
TGCATCCTCCACGTCGCGCCGGAAGCGTACGTCGGCGGCCCGTTCGCGCACGTCCGCACCGGCGACGTCATCGAAGTCGACGTCCCCGCCCGCCGCCTCCACCTCGACATCGCCGGCGACGAGCTCGCCCGCCGTCGCGCCGCGTGGACGCAGCCGCCCCCGCGCGCCGAACGCGGCTACGGCGCGATCTTCGCGCAACACGTCTCGCAAGCGAACGACGGCTGCGACTTCGACCTCCTCGCCCCCGGTGGGGCAGTGCTAGAGCCCGATATCCATTGAACCGCGCGCTGCGCGCACGATGTTCTTTCCGGCCACGAAACGCGTTGTGCGGACCTTTCAGGCATGACAGCGAATTGGCAGCGCGAACGCAGTTTTCATGGTTATCACGAGGCAAACCACGATGGACGATTCAGAAGGCATCAAGGAGCAGATTGCATCGCTCCGTGCACCGACCGAGATCAACTGCGTCGACGTCGAGTTCGGTCTCGACGAAAGCGGTGAACCCGGCGTCTGGATCTTTTTGCACGTGGCGGACGGCGAGTCGAGCGCATATATCGCCGAATTGGCTCGTTTCGCCCGGACGGTCGAGGCTGCGATTCTCGATCGCAACGACGGACGGCGTTGGCCGTACGTGAACTTTCTTTCCCCCTGATGCGGAGGTGTCGTGACCCTGCACAAAGACTTGCTGGAACAAGCCAGATACCTGGCCCGCCGAGACAAGAAACGTCCGAAACAGGCGAATTTGAGGCGGGCTGTATCGGCCGCATACTACGCGCTGTTTCACTTGCTCGTCGAGGACGGAGCTAAAGCAATTCGTCCGTCGGCGGTGAGGGATCAGGTTCGCCGCCTATACGAGCACGGCTCGATGAAGGCGGTGTGCAAAGCGTGGGCGCAAGGGGCGGCCGCGAATCTACCTGCATCGACCGGAGCCCTCGTCACAGCACCGATCGAGCGCGAATTGAGCGACGTCGCATCGGCCTTCGTCCGTCTCCAAAATGCGCGACACGCGGCCGACTACGATCTCGCCCGTACCTTCAACCGGTTGTATTCCGTCTCGCTTCTCGGCGCCGCCGAACAGGCGTTCCGTGACTGGAACGCGATTCGGGCGACTCCGAACGCCGCCGTGTTCCTGGCGTCGCTGCTGTTCGAGAAGCAATGGAAAGGGCGCTAGCGCGCGGAAGCGTCGGGGCGTCATGGCTCTGGACACGCAGAACGCCTTTCAGCTCCTGACGTTCATCGCGGCGCCGGCGCTGCTGACCAATGCGTCGAGCGTGCTGGTGCTCTCGACCTCGAACCGGTTCGCGCGGGCGGTCGACCGCGCTCGGCAGCTCGAAGCCGGGGCCGACACGCCGCAGCGGGAGCGCGCCCTCGTTCGCGTCACGCGGCGGGCGCTGGCGCTGAACCGCGCGCTCACCGCGTTCTACACCGCGGTCGCCTCGTTCGCGATCGGGACGTTCTCCGAGCTGCTCGGCGGCGGCGTCGCGGCGATCGTCCGCGGCGAGGTCGCGCCGGTGATCACGATGGTGGGGCTGGCCGTCGCGACCGTCGGCACCGTCGCGATCGCGACCGGCGCGGGGTTCCTCGTCGCCGAGACGTGGGATGCGTACAGCGGTCTGCGCGAGGAAGCGTACGATCTGCTGCACCGCACCGCGGAGACCCACTGAGGCGGCGGAAGATCGCCGGTCCCCGTCGTAGGCCTTCCGTCCCGATGAAGAGTTCGCTGTACCGGGCGGCGATCGGATCGCTCGCCCTTCTCCTCGCCGCACCGCTCGCCGCTTCGATGCCGCTCGCCGCCGCGGCGGCGTCCCTGCCGGCGCTCCCGGCGGCCGACGCGCAGTTCGACGCGGGCTCGCTGCACGTCTCGCGGTTCGGCCGCGGCGACGCGGTCGTGCTGCTGCCGGGGCTGGCGACGGGGCCGTGGGAGTGGAGCGGGCTGATCCGCCATCTCGCGCCGAGCCACACGGTCTACGCGATCGCGCTCCCCGGCTTCGACGGCCGGCCCGCCGCGACCGCGCCGCTGTTCGCTCGCACGACCGCCGACTTCTGGGCGATGCTCGACGCGCAGAAGATCGCGCGGCCGGTCGTGATCGGCCACAGCTTGGGCGGAACGCTCGCGATCCTGCTCGGCGAGCAGCATCCCGAACGGCTGCGCGGGATCGTCGCGCTCGACGGCCTGCCCGTCTTCCCCGGGATGGAGTCGCTCACCGCCGAGCAGCGCGCCGGCGCGGGACAGCAAGCTTCGGCGCAGATCGCCGGGCAGTCGCAC
>DATHLL010000559.1:0-11405 GCA_035488195.1 Candidatus Elarobacter sp.
ACGCGAACCGCCGCGCGTTCTACGACTTCGAGGACGGCGCCGAGGCGTCGGTCCCGCACGCCGGCTACCTGTGGGACGACGCGGCGCGGCACGGCGTCTCGCTGCGCGACTACGGCGAGTTCGTCACCGCCGGCCCGGCCGGGCCGACGCCGGTCTCGGCGATGAGCCGCGTGCTGAACGCGAACACCGACCGCGCCTTCGCGACGTTCGACATGAGCGTCGAGGACACGGCGCGCTTCACGGAGTGGAAGCGCGAGTTCGACGCGTACGAAGCCTCGCGCACGCTGCCGCGGCTCGAGATCGTCCGGCTGCCGCGCGATCACACCTCGGGGACGCGCGCCGGCGCGATCACGCCCTCGGGGATGATCGCCGACAACGACCTCGCCATCGGGAAGCTGGCCGAGGCGGTCTCGCACTCGCCCGACTGGAGCAGCACCGCGATCTTCGTCGTCGAGGACGACGCGCAGAACGGCCCCGACCACGTCGACGAGCAGCGCGCGCCGTTCTACCTGATCTCGCCGTACGCCGCCGGCGGCGTGCAGCACGCCGCCTACACGCAGGCGTCGGTGCTGCGCACGATCGAGATCCTGCTGGGGCTGCCGCCGATGTCCGCGTACGACGCGGGCGCGATGCCGCTCACCGCGGCGTTCACCGCGACGCCGAACCTCGCGCCGTTCGACGCGCTCGCCGCGCAGGTCGACCTCAAGGCGAAGAACGCGCCGACGGCGTACCGCGCGGCCGACAGCGCACGGATGGACTTCGCGCACGCCGACGCCGCCGACGAAGCGACGCTCAACGACATCCTGTGGCACGACGCGAAAGGCGCGCGCGCGACGCCGCCGCCCTACGGGCTCTTCCACTGACCGCGTAGCCGGGAGGAAACGCTTCCCGGGGCACGGCAAGACACCGGACGGACGGGTCTCCGTCCGATCCGAGCAGCTGCGGGGGTGAAACCATGCCGAACGAACCGGGTCGTTTGGGCGTCGATCTGCGCGCCGTCTGCGTCGCGCTCGCCGCGATCGCGGGCGCGATCGGGATCGGGACCGTCGCGGTGCAGCCGCAGGACGGCCGCGCGCTCGCGGCCGACGCGTGCACGCAGGCCGGGATGCCGCTGGCGTTCGCGCCGACGATCCCGACGTCGTTCGCGCCGTCCTCGACGCCGCAGCAGAGCCAGATGGTCGCGAACTGCACCGCCTGGCAAGAGTTCATCTACCTCAACTGGCCGGGCGCCGGCGGCGTGCCGATCCCCTCGCCATCGCCGGGACAGTTCGGCGTCGCGAAGCCGGTCTGGCTGAGCTACAACCGGCCCGAGGACTTCTTCACGCCGCCGCCGAGCGCGAGCAACGCGCGCTTCCGCAGCGTGCTCTCGCGGCGCAATCCCAAGACCGGCCACATGATCCTCTCCGCGCTGAACGAGCCGGATCTGCTGACGATCTCCGGGACGGCGCAAGCGTTCACGAACGGGTACATCGTCGCGCAGCGGCGGCTGAACCCGAGCCAGCCGCTGCTCACGTTCTACGACGTCTGGGTCAACACCGACGAGCAGAGCTACATCACCTCGAACAACCTGATCTACGCGACCGCGCAGCAGGCGTGCACCGCCGGCCCCGCCGGCTTGCAGCTCCCGATGGGCGGTTCGAACGACGTCGACTGCCGAGGCGCGAAGCACCAGTACGGGCTCGGGATCGGCGCGATCGAGGTGAAGGCCTCGATGATCGACCTCACGGGCGCGCCGGCCGACGTGACGTCCCGCTTCTTCATCCTGCCGGTGCAGTTCGACTTGCAGTATCCCGCGCAACTCGGCGGGCTGAAGCCGAACCGGACGCTGGGCCTGGTGGGGCTGCACATCATCCACAAGATCGCCGGCGCGCAGCGGCTGCTGTGGTCGACGTTCGAGCACGTCGACAACGATCCGGACGTGAGCGGCCCGCGGATCCTCGGGCGACGGTACAACTACAACGACCCGCGCGCCGCCGCCTCACCGAACGTGCAGCGCGTCTGCAACCCGCCGGCGCCGTGCGACTACTCGCCGACGCAGCTCGGGCGCGCCTCACCGATCCCGGCGGCGTCGAAGCAGACGACCGCCGCGGCCCACGGCGTCATGCCGCGCACCACGGTGTTCCAGAACTACGAGCTGGTCAACGTGCAATGGCCGGAGCAGGACGTCGCGATCGTCCCGTACGCGAAGACGCCGCTGACGACGCAGTACATGCAGAACCCGTACGTCGCGAACACGACGATGGAGACGTACAACCAAGGCACGGTGACCGCTCCCGAGAACGGCTGCATCGAGTGCCACGCGTTCGCCAAGCCGTCGACGAACACCACGCCGCCGCAGCAGCTCCTCATGGCGCGGGCGGGCGGGATCCGGAAGAACGGGATCGTCATCCAGGTCCCGCGGCCGAACGCGGCGCGGCTGCGCGCGATGGCGCTCGCGGCCGCGACGCCGGCTCCGCAGCCGACCGGACGGCCCGGCAACAGCGACTTCTCGTTCGTCTTCGGCAATCTCGGCCTACCCGGCACGCCGCCGCCCGCGGCGGTTCGGCGCAGCACGAGGTAGCCCGGCCGAACGGGATTTCTCGCGGGAGGTCCGTCCCGCTCTCGCTAGGTATCTTGTCGAGGCGCGCAAGCGCTTCGCTTCGAGAGGGGTTCTCGTGCCGCGTTCCGTCTCACCGGCAGGTTTCACGCTGCTGATCCTCATCGCCGGAATCGCACTCGGGTCCGCGCTCACCGGCGAGCCGCAGCGCGCCGACGGTCAGATCGGGCAGAATCCGTGCTCGCAGGTTCGCATCGCGCCGACGATGCCGCCGACGTTCAACTTGGCGGGATCGCTGGACTTCCAGATCAGCGCCGACTGCTGGGCCTGGCAGGCCTTCATCTACGAGAACTGGCGCGCGAAGGGGCGCGGCGTCCCGAACGGCGGGATCGGCCCGAACGTCTTCGGGCTGCCGGTTCCCAAAGCCGGCGCGTACACGACGGTCTGGGAGAGTTACGCGAACCCCGACGATGTCTTCGGCACCTCGCTCGCACGCCGGAACCGGCTCCTCTCGGCCTCGCGCGGCAACGGGCTGCGCACGCTCTCCGCGATCTCGAAAGCCGACGGCGACGACGTCCACCTCTCGTCGTTTCAGCAGGCGTTCACGCTCGGCTGGCTCACCTCGCGCCGCGGCGATGTGACGTTCTACGAAGAACGGATCAACAACGACGAGCTGAGCTACATCACCTCGCCGGTGAACGACCTGACCTCGATCGGCGCGCAGGCGAGGTGCGTGCGAACCGGCGGTTTGAGCCTGCCGGCGGGCACCAACGACAAGGACTGCCGCGGCAACCCGGCCACGTACGGAAACCAAGGCGCGATGGAGATCAAGGCGGCGTGGATCGAGCTGCACGATCCCGCGCTGTACTCGCGCTATCTCATCTCGCGCGCGAACCTGCAGTATCCCGACGGCCGGGTCGTCAACGACGCGGTGATCGGGCTGGTCGGCCTACACATCATCCGCAAGGTCCCGAGCGCGGCGCAGTTCGCGTGGGCAACGTGGGAACAGGTCGACAACGACCCGGACCAGACGCCGTACGTTCCGCCGCCGAACACCGCGCCGCCGGTCGCGAACCCGACCGCGACGCCGGCTTGGACGTATTTCAACCCGAACTGCACCGGCGCGTCGTGCGCCGTGAACACGCAGGCGACGCCGTGCGCGAACGGCCGCACCCCGCCGCCGTCGGGATGCCAGCCGTACCGCGTGCCGACGCAGACGAAGCGCGTCGTCCCCGTCTCGAACTTCGCCGAGCAGAGCACGGGCACGTTCCGCGCCGCGCTGGCGCGCGCGCACGCGAACGCCTCGGTGTTCCGGTACTACCGCATGATCGACGTCCAGTGGCCGCGGACGCCGACGCCGACGCAGCAGCGCCCGAACGCGACGATCCCACTGAGCCAAGGCTCACCGGCCCCGGTCTGGAAGGTCGCGAACAGCACGCTCGAGACGTACGTGCAGGGCCGCGCGGCGTGCATGGACTGCCATCAGCAGGCGGCGATCGCGGGCTCGTCCACGACCGCCGGGGGACGAGCGCACATTCGCCTGCTCTCGCCCGCGCTCGTGCGGCGCGGCGCCCTCCGGGCCGGCAATCCACGCTACGCGTCCGACTGGTCGTTCGTCTTCGGCAAGGCGCAGCGGCCTTAGCGAACAGCCGAACGTCGGCGGCGTCCCGGCGGGCGCGCGGTACACTGCGGTCATGGACCACGTGATCGCGGCGCGCGCCCAGATGGGGACGTCGCTCGCGTTCCACATCGTCTTCGCGGCGCTCGGCGTCGGGCTGCCGCTCCTGGTCGTCGCCGCCGAAGGGATGTGGCTGCGCACGCGGCGGCGCGCGTACTACGACTTGGCGCGGACGTGGGCGAAGGGGATGGCGATCCTGTTCGCGGTCGGCGCGGTCTCGGGAACGATCCTCTCGTTCGAGCTGGGGCTGCTGTGGCCGGTGTTCATGCGCTACGCCGGCGGGATCATCGGGCTGCCGTTCTCGCTCGAGGGGTTCGCCTTCTTCATCGAGGCGATCTTCATCGGCTTGTATCTCTACGGCTGGGAGCGCCTGAGCCCGCGCGCGCACTGGCTGAGCGGGATCCCGATCGTCGTGAGCGGCGCGCTCTCCGCGGGTTTCGTCACGACGGCGAACGCGTGGATGAACATGCCGGCGGGCTTCCGTTTCGAGAACGGGCGCGTCGTCGACGTCGACCCGATCGCCGCGATGTTCAGCGCGCCGTGGCTGGTCGAGGTCGTGCACACCACGATCGCGGCGTACGTGCTGACCGGGTTCGGCGCCGCCGCGGTCTGCGCGCTCGCGCTCCTGCGCCGCAGCGCGGAGGACCGGCGCGAGCAGGTTCGCGCGGGCCTCACCATCGCGATGATCGTCGCAACGATCGCGATCCCGCTGCAATGGATCGCCGGGGACGTCATTGCCCGCTTCGACGCCGACCACGAGCCGGCGAAGTTCGCCTCGCTCGAGGTGCTGTACCGCACGCAGCGGCACGCGCCGGTGACGATCGGCGGGATCGTCACGCCGGACGGCGTGCGCTACGGGATCGAGATCCCGAGCGCGCTCAGCATGCTGGTGGCGTTCGACCCCGACGCCGAGGTGCCCGGGCTCGACCGCGTCGCGCCGAACGATCGCCCGCCGGTCGCCGCGGTGCACTACTCGTTCGACACGATGGTCGGGAGCGCGACGCTGATGCTGCTGGTCGCGATCGCGTGGGCGGTCGCGGCGCTGCGCAAACGCATGCCGTCGCGGCCGCTGCTGATCGGGATCGCGGTCTGCGGCCCGCTCGCGGTGGTCGCGCTCGAAGCGGGCTGGTTCGTCACCGAGTTCGGCCGCCAGCCGTGGATCGCGCGCGGCCTGCTGCGCACGTCGGACGCCGTGACGATCGCGCCGGGGCTCGACGTGCAGTTCTACGGCTTCTCGGTCGTCTACGTGATCCTCGCGGTGACGTGCTGGTGGCTGCTCCGGCGCGTCGGCACGAATTCGCAGGGCGGCGAACGGAAGCACCTCGCGTGAGCCCGCTGTACACCGCCGCGGCGGTGACCCTCGTCGCGCTCACGCTCTACGTCGTCTTCGGCGGCGCCGACTTCGGCGGCGGCGTGTGGGACCTGCTCGCGAGCGGCCCGCGCCGCGACGCGCAGCGCAACACGATCTCGAATGCGATCGGCCCGGTGTGGGAGTCGAACCACGTCTGGTTGATCTTCGCCTGGGTCGCGCTCTTCACGTGCTTCCCGCTCGCCTACGCCGACGTCGCGACGTACCTGAACGCGCCGCTCACGCTGGCGCTGCTGGGGATCGTGCTGCGCGGCGCCGCGTTCGTCTTCCGGAACTACACCTCCGACAACGCGGCGCTGGCGCGCACCTGGACCGCCGTCTTCGGCGCGTCGTCGCTGCTCGCGCCGTTCTTTCTCGGCGACGCCGTCGGCGCGCTCGCGACCGGCCGCTACGCGTGGACCTCGCCGTTCGCGCTCTCGGTCGGCCTCTTCGACGTCGCGCTCTGCGCGCAGATCGCCGCCGTCTTCCTGGTGCGCGAATCCGCCGACCGCGCGCTGCGCGACGACTTCCGCCGCCGGGCCGCCCGCGCGACCGTCGCCGTGTGGATCGCCGGTCTCATCCCGGTCGCGCTCGCGCGCACCGCCGAGCCGGCGTTCTTCGCCGCGCTGTCGAGCTCGACGGCCCGCGTCGCGATCGCCGCGGCGATGCTGCTCGGGATCGTCGTGATGCTGCTGATCGCGCGGCACCGCGACACGCTGGCGCGGATCGCAGTCGGCGCCGAAGCCGTCGCCGTCCTCGGCGGCTGGTTCGGCGCGCAGGCGCCGCAGCTCGTCCCCGGGCGTTACACCCTTGAGTCCGCCGCCGCGTCGACGGCGATGCTGCAAGCCTTCGCGATCGCCGCCGCCTGCGGAGCGGTCGTCCTGATCCCCTCGCTGGTCTGGCTGTTCTCGGTCTTCAAAGGACCTGAGCGCGCGCCCTAGAGCTTGTACGCCGCCTTGAGGTCGAGCACGGCCTGCGTGAGGACGGCGTGGTAGTTGCCGTCGGCTTTCGGCCCGAGCTGCGGGTTCGCATCGATGTCGTTCATGATCTGCACGTGCAGCGGATGCGTGACCAGATGGTCGAGCATGTACTCGACGTCGAAGTTCCCGGCCGGCGTGACGCCGGCGCCGTAGAGCGCGGCCGCAAGGGCCTTCCCGTCGGTCGGCGCGGGAGCCGGCGTTGACGGCAGCGCGACGTCGTTCTTCCGCACGAGTGCCAGCGCGTCGCCGATGACGAAGTCGAAGGTCTTGAGGAACGAGCCGACGTTGTCGGCGCCGAACTGGCCGCTGAGCTTCTTGACCTCGGCGTCGGTGAGCGAGCCGGCTAGGACGCCGACCAGCTTGGTGCTGTCGAACCGGGCCGGCCCGCCGCCCGCGACGACGACGGAGAGCGTGAGCGGAAGGTTCGGCGCGCCGGTGTAGACCGGGGCCGGCGAATAGCGCGCATGGTCCATGTGCATGCCGCTCATCGCGTCTTGCGCGCCCGCCGGGAGGGAGGCTGCGCTGAGGGTTCCGAGCAGCGCGAAGAGCGCCGCCGTGCGAGTTCGGATCATCATCCATCTCCTGATGCGTTGGGGCGGACGGCCCAAAGCGGCGCGTCCGGAGAAGAGACGATCCGCGGCGGCTATTGGATTTTCGGTCCGCGGCGGAAAGGAGCCGAGCGCCGCGCCGGAAACGTGTGCTCCAAACGTCCAATCGCAGCACCACTGCATCCAAAGGAGTCCCGTATGGCAACTAGCACGACGGCGCCTCGGAACCGTTGGGCAATCGCATGGGCGGGGGTCATCGTGATGATCCTGGCCGGAACCGTCTACGCGTGGAGCAACTTCACGCAACCCCTGATCGCCGGGTTCGGGTGGAACGCCACGCAGACGAGCCTCGTGTTCGGGCTCGCGATCTTCTTCCTCGGCATCGGCGCCGTCATCGGCGGCCGCTGGCAAGACCGGGTCGGTCCTCGCATCGTGACGATCACCGGGATCGTGCTATGGGGCCTGGGGAACCTGCTCGCCGCGATCGGCCCGCACGAAGTGTGGTGGTGGGACCTGACGTACGGCGTGATCGGCGGCCTCGGGAACGGGATGGCATACATCACGCCGGTCGCCACCGTGACGAAGTGGTTCCCCGACAAGCGCGGTCTCGCTAGCGGCATGGTCGTCATGGGCTTCGGGCTCGGGGCGTTCATCTACGGGTTCGTCCTGAAGGCGATCCCGGGCTTCGTGGCCGCGTCGAAGCACGCGGGCGCCTTCGCCGACGCCCGTGCCGCTGCGATCAAGGCCGGAACGCCGTTCGACCCGACGCAGTTTGCGCTGACGCCGGCCGACATCAGCGCGGTGACGACCGTGTTCCTCATCAGCGGTATCGTCTACGCCATCCTCGGGGCGATCGCCGCGTCGCTCTTGCAGAACCCGCCGGCGGGGTACTCCGTCGCCGGCAGCACGGTCGCCGCCGCGGCCTCGAGCCAGGGCTCGTACACGCCCGCGCAAGTGCTGCGCACGCCCCAGTTCTATCTGTTGTGGCTGATGCTCTTCGTGAACGTCGTCGCGGGGATTCTCATCGTCTCGAACGCCGTCCCGATCATCCGCGAGCTGATCTCGAAGGGCGTCACCGATCCCGACGCCGTGAAGGCGCTGACCGGAACGGCGATCAGCGCGTACGCGTTCGTCGCGGTGTTCAACGGGCTCGGGCGCTTCTTCTGGGGCGCGGTCTCCGACCGCGTCGGCCGCAACAACACCTGGGCGCTGATCTACGCGGTCCAAGTCGTGGTGTTCTTCCTGCTGCCGAACTTCCACACGGTGCCGCTGGTGCTGATCGCGTTCGCGATCATCCTCGCGTGCTACGGCGGCGGGTTCGGGACGATGCCGTCGTTCAACGCGGACTACTTCGGAACGCGGTACCTCGGCCAGAACTACGGGTTCATCATCACCGCCTGGGGCGTCGCCGGCTTGGTCGGGCCGTACATCGCCGGCGCGGTGAAGGACAAGACCGGATCGTTCTCCGGCGCGCTGATGCCGATGGCGATCATGCTGCTGATCGCGATCGTGCTGCCGTTCATCACGAAGAAGCCGGCGCCCGCGCCGGTCGTCGCGACGGCGACCTGATCGGGTTCGACCACCGAGAACCCGAGAGGCCGCCGCGAGGCGGCCTCTCTTCGTCTCACGGAAAGACGGCGCGCGTGAGGACGACTCCGGCGTACGCCGCCGCGACCCCGGCCAGCACGCTGCCGAAACCGTACCAGAGGCTCTGCGCGCTGAACGCGTCGCTGCTCAGCAGGTACGTCTCGTACGCGAACGCCGAAAAGGTCGTGTAGCCGCCGAGGATCCCGGTCGCGAGGAACACGCGGGCGTACGGGCCGAGGCCGACGCGCGCCTGCGCGAGCTGCACGACGACGCCGATCAGCAGCGAGCCGCTCACGTTGATCGCGAACGTCCCCCACGGAAAGCCCGGCCCGAGACGCTGCAGGAACCACGCTCCGACGAGGAAGCGCAGCACCGAGCCGATCGCGCCGCCCGCCGCCACTGCGGCGATCGCCAGCCATTGGTTCACGCAGAAGCGCCCGGCCGGTAGACGACGCGCTGGATCCGCTCCAGCGTGACCAAACCGTCGTCGACGAGCGACTCGAGGACGGGCAAGAACGCGCGGATGCGGTCCTCGTCGTCGACGACCTCGATCAGCATCGGCAGATCGGCGAACGCCTCGACCGCGCGATCCGACGAGATCCGCCGGTGCGCGCCGAAGCCCTCGATCCCGCGCAGCGCCGTCGCGCCGCGCAGACCGTGCGCGAGCATCGCGTCGACGACCGCGCGGTAGACGTCGCGCCCCTGCCGCCGGAGCCCCTCCGAGACGTACACCCGCAGCATCAGCGCGTTATGCTCGATCGGCATGGCGCTGCCCGGCTTCGGCACGGCGCGAGGTCGTTCCGGGCGCCGCCGCGTACGGTTCCGGCGGGAGGTCATCCGCATGATCGGCGACCCGTCGTTCGTCGAAGGCCAGCTCCTGCGCATCTTCGTCGGCGAGGACGCCCGCTGGCACGGCGACCCGCTGTACGTGGCGATCGTCGAGACGCTGCGGCGCGAGAACGTCGCCGGGGCGAGCGTCTTCCGCGGCGTCGAAGGGTTCGGCGCGCATCACGAGATCCGGCTGAACCGCATCTTCACCTTCGGCGCGAAGATGCCGGTCCTGATCGAGGTCGTCGACTCCGAGGCGAAGATCGCCGAGCTGCTCCCCCGGCTCGAAGAGATGGTCGGTGAAGGGGTCATCACGCTGGAACGGATCGCGTTTCGGCGCTTCGTCGGCGGCGCCTGAACCGCACGGAACGCCGGCGAGCAACCCCGGTCGCCGGACCGACCGCCTTCTTGGGAACGGCGTCGACGGCCGCCGTATATCCGGCGCATGTTCACGCGGGTGCACTTCGTACTCGGCGCAGCGTCTTCGCTCGCCGGGATTCCGCTCGTCGCGCGCGGCGACGAGCCGCCGGCGGCGCCGACCGAAGCGCCGGAGCCTGACCCTTCCGCCCAGCCCGGCGCGCCGGCCGCCTCACCGAAGCCGCGGCGCGCGAAGAAGCCGCACGTGCACGGGCCGAACGGCGTCGTCCGGCTCCCCGAGCACCGGCCGATCGAATGGAGCCTCGACGTGCTCGACGGTCCGCCGTTCAAGCTGAGCGCCCACCGCGGCAAAGTCGTGTTCATGAACGTCTTCGCGACGTGGTGCCCGCCGTGCCGCGAGGAGCAGCCGGAGGTCGTGGAGTTCGCGAACGCGCACGCCGACGACACGGTCGTCATCGGCGTCGACGTGGACGAAGAGGACAACGACGTCCGCAAGTACCGCAAGAAGTACGCGATCCAGTATCCCATCGCGATGGACCGCTACGACAAGATCGTTCGCGGCGTCTATCGCGAAGGCAAGATGGTGTTCCCGACGACGATCGTCTTCAAGCCCGACGGAACGCTCTCGTGCGCGTGGGCGGGCGAAGCCAGCCGAGCGTGGCTCGACTACGAACGGAGGGTCGCGCTCGGCCTCGCGGAGTGAGCGCGGCGCCCGCTACGGGCGCATGATACCCGTGTGGCCGAGCGAGTAGCGGCCGGGCTGGGGCCACACCGCGAGGCCGTGCGGCTCGGTGCCGACGCGGATCGTGCGCACCTTCCCCGTGCGCGTGTCGATCGCGTAGACGCTCGCGTCGAAGCGGCCGGAGAGCCAGAGCGTGCGCCCGTCGGCGCTGACGTTCCCCATGTCGGGGCTGCCGCCGCCGGGGATCGGCCAGCGCGCGACGACGCGGCGCGTCGCGAAGTCGATCACGCTGACGCTGCCGTACCTGCTGTGCGGCATGCCGCGCGGCGCGTGCGTCCCGCGGTTCGAGACGTAGAGCTTCGTGCCGTCGCGGCTCGGGTACAGGCCGTGCGCGCCGACGCCGGTCGGAACGAAGCCGACTTCCTTGAAGTGCAGGCCGTCGACGATGAAGACGCCGTCGGCGTGCATGTCGGCGATGAAGAACGTGTCCCCGCCCGGGCCGACGCGGATGTCCTGCGGCATCCCGCCTTTCGAGAGCTTCAGGTAGCCGAGCACCTTGCGCCGGACCGGGTCGACTTTCGCGAGCCAGCCGTTGAACTCGCAGGTGAAGATCGCGTAGCGGTAGCTGCGCGCGTAGTCGCCGTGGTTGATCCCCGCGCACAGCGGGACGCGCAGCGAGCTCTTCAGCCGCATCGTGCGCGGATCGCGGAAGTCCAGCCGCGCGCGCGCCTCGGCGACGACGATCGCCGAGGAGCCGTCGGGCGTGAAGTACATGTTGTACGGGTCGTCGACCGGGATCGTGCGGCCGGGCTTCGCGGTGCGCGGGTCGATCGCGGTGAG
>DATHLL010000560.1:0-2627 GCA_035488195.1 Candidatus Elarobacter sp.
GAAGCGCGTGCGCTCGACGCCGACGCGGCCGTCGTAGAACTCGAAGCCGCGGATCGGAAAGCGCGGGTCGTCCGGCTTCGGCGGACCCGTGCGGTTCTCGGTCTCGCCGACGACCAGGCTGTCGCGCAGCACCGCGTCGGCGCCCGCGAACGTCACCCCGATGCTGTTGTCGGCGATCCGCGCGCCGCTCAGGTCGACGTTCGTGCCGCGCAGCCACGCGCCGCGGCGCCGGTTCTTGTACGCGGTGAGGCCGCGGTAGCGCGCGACGGCCGCGGGGCTGTAGTTCGGCGCGTCGGTCACGCCCGGCGGGTTGCGCAGGTTGTCGACGAACAGGCCGTTCATCTCGTTCGCGTGCGCGACGTTCCCCTCGAACGCGCGCAGGTTCGCGCGGCGCGGCCACAACCGCGCCGGTCGCCGACGGCCCGGTCGGGTGCGGCGTGAGATTGTACCAGAACCCGGTCCCCTCGGAGCCCGCCGCCGCGTTGCGCGTCACGACGTTGTCGGGGTTCGCGATCCAGAACGTCGCCGGTCGAACGTCCGACTCCAAGATCGCACCAGCGCGCGGCGCGCCGCGTGTGAGCATCCCGAGGTTGCCGTCGAGGACGTTCCCCGTCTCGACGCCGTCCTCGAGGAAATAGCAGTGGCCGATCGTGTCGAACGCGACGTTCCGCTCGACGCGCACGCCGCTCGTCCCGTGGATCGTCAGGCAGCGGTTCGCACTGTGCACGATGCTCGATCCGGTCACGAACGAGCCGCCGCCGTCGCCGGCGAGGTGGAAGTGGACCGGGTAGGCGCCGAGCGTCGCGCGCCGGCCGAGCCCGGCGAACTCGACGCCGTCGGCGCGCAGCCGCCCGCCTTCCATCACCACGACCTGCCCGCCGATCCCGTGCGCCGCCGCGGACGATTCGCTCCGCACGCGGACGTTGTGCGAGAGCAGGCCGATCTCGGCGCGCTCGTCGATCCCGTCGGTCACGGTTCCCCAGTGCGCGAACCGCAGCGGCGCACTCAGCGTCACGCGCGCGCCGTCGACGGCGGCGATCTCGACCTCTTCCGCCTCGCGGGCGTCGAAGCCGGTCGGCGCGAGCGCGAGGCGGTCGCCGGGACGCCAGCCCGCGTCGGCGGCGAGGACGATCTCGCGGCTTCCGGCGGCCGCGTTCGCGGCGAGGTGCGTCCACGACAGCCGCGGCGCGCCGTACAGCTCGACGCTGCCGCCGCCGGAGACGCTCACGATGCCGCGCCCCGGCGCCGTCGCGTCGAGCACGAGCTCGGCGCGGTGCGCGAACGGCTGCGACGGCGAGCCCACGATCAGCGCGCCGCGCACGTCGATCGCGCCGGCCCGCAGCCGCACGTCGCGGTCGGCGGCGACGAGCCGCCCGTCGACGACGAGCCGCGCGAGCGGCGGCGGGTCCGTGTCGAGGACGACGGTGCGGCCGGCGGCGATCACCACCGTCGCGCCGGCGGCCGGGACGGCGCCGCCCCACGTCGCCGGATCCGACCACCGTGCGGGCGGCGCCGCGGCGGCGCCGCGCACGAGGAGCCAGCCGAGCACGAGCAACGCGCAGCCCAGCACCGAGAGCGAACGCGCGCCGGAACGCCCGGCGAGAGCACACGGCATGGCAGACGCGTACCACCGGTCGCTGGGACCCGCCTCGGGATCGGCCGCTACGCGGTCGCCAGCGCTAAGTCGGTGCGCAGGTTCCAGTACGTGTCGCGGATGACCGGGTTGAAGCCGGCGCCGCGGACGATCTCTTCGAGCTGCGCGCGGGTCGCCTCGTTGGTGCTGCCGGCGTCGTGGACGACCTGCTCCTCGATGATCGTCCCACCCATGTCGTCGCAGCCGTAGAAGAGCGCGAGCTGGCCGAGCTTCAGCCCCGGCGTCAGCCACGAGGCCTGCAGGTGCGGGACGTTGTCGAGGAACAGCCGCGAGAGCGCGAGGACGCGCAGGTACTCGATCCCGGTCGCCTCGCGGCCGCGCAGCGGCGTCTTGAACGGGACGTAGTACCACGGGATGAACGCGGTGAAGCCGCCGGTCTCGTCCTGCAGGTCGCGGATCACCTCCATGTGCATCACGCGCTCTTCGTCGGTCTCGATCGAGCCGAACATCATCGTCGCCGTCGTCGGCATGCCGAGCAGCTGCGCCTCGCGCATCACGCCGATCCAGCCGTCGGGCACGATCTTGCGCGCGCTGATCCGCTTCGCACGCGCTCCACCAGAATCTCCGCGCCCGCGCCCGGCAGCGACTTCATCCCCGCCGCCTTCAGCCGCACGAGCACTTCGCGCACCGGCAGGTTCTCGATTTTCGCCAGGCCCGAGATCTCGGAGACCGAGAGCGAGTGGATGTCGACGCGCGGAAACTCCGCCGCGACGCGCCGGAAGAGCTGCTCGAACCACTCGATCCGCAGCTCGGGATTGACCCCGCCCTGAATCATGATCTGCGTCGCGCCCTGGTCGGCGGCATAGCGCACGCGCTCCAGCACCGTGTCGTGCGACATCGTGTAGCCTTCGCGGTGGTGCTCGGGGCGGAAGAACGCGCAGAACGTGCAGTGCACGTTGCAGACATTGGTGTAGTTGATCGTCGTGTCGATGACATAGGTGACCACGGGTTCGGGATACATCTGCGTGCGCCG
>DATHLL010000561.1:0-2763 GCA_035488195.1 Candidatus Elarobacter sp.
GTAAAATGGCAAGCTTCCAACGTCATATGCGACGTTGGAAGCGCAGGATGCACCGTCCAGGGCAACGAGGTAGGCGGACCGGCGGAGCCGTACAACGGCTCGCCATGGGCATATCCGGTCATCGGCGGCTGTATGGAATACCCGCAATGGAATCCGACCGGAGTGCCTCCGCCATATCCGTCGGATTGCTCCGGACAACCAAACAATGGACAGACGTACGCGGTTCAGGTGAACTGGCAAGACGCTGCGGACGAGACCGTACAGATAACCCTTCCAATAGCCGCTACGCCAACACCCGCTCCTACACCGACACCGGGCCCTCAACAGACTCGAAGCCCTCAAGGCGGCGGTTGCGGAAAGAATAACTGTCTGTAGGAGACCGCCGCTCCGGCGACCTTCCCGTCACACGTCGGCGCGCCGGGCGAACGACGCCAGCGCGTCCGCCGTCGCGTCGGGCGCCTCCCACATCGGGAGGTGGCCGGCGCGGTCGAGCAGGACGAACTCCGCGCGCATCGCGCCGGCGGTCGCGCGGAGCGTCTCCGCTTTGAGATAGTGGTCCTCGGCGCCCGCGATGACGAGCGCCGGGACGCGGACGTCGTCGAGCACGTCGTGCGAGTCGAGGCGCTCCTTCATGCCGCGCACGAGTTGCGCGCAGCCGCGGGCGTCCTGCCGCTGCATCAGCGCGCGGGCGCGCTCGACCAGATCGGGCCGTTCTTGGTAGACGTGCGGCGCGAAGTAGCGCGGGAGATAGCTCTCCACCGCGGCGTCCATCGTGCCCTCGCGGTCGAGCCGCGCGGCGAGCTCGTCGCGGCTTTGGGCGAGCGCGCGCTGCGCCGGATCGGCGCTCGGGTTGCGGCTCGCGTCCTCGGCGACGTGGCTCGCGACCAGCGCGAGCCCCGCGACGCGCTCCGCGTACATCCGGAAGAACGCGAGCGCCACGTAGCCGCCGATCGAGTGGCCGGCGAACGCCGCGCGTTCGACGTGCAGCGCGTCCAGCACGCCCGCGACGTCGCCCGCCAGCATCTCCATCAGCGCCGGCCCGTCGCTCGGCTCCGACTCGCCGCACCCGCGCAGGTCGACTCGCACCACGCGAACGCCGGCGAGCGCGGCGCTCTGCTCGTCCCACACCGTGCGGTCGAGCGGGAACCCGTGCAGGAGCACGAGCGGCACGCCGGAGCCGCCGGTATCGTCGTAGCCGATCCGGCGGCCGTCGATCGTCGCGATCATCGGGCGCTAGAAGTCGCTGGGCTTGAGGTTCGCCGACGTGTTGACGTCGGTGAAGTCCTCGGTCTCGACGACCTTGTCGCCGTCGTACGTCACCCGCCGCACCGGCAAGTGCGTCGTGCGCGAGAGCAGCACGAGGCGCTTCGTCGCGCCGGCCTCTTCTTTGTACGGATACGTCACCGTGTCGTACGCCGCGCCGTTGTACGTCTCTTCGCCGTTCGTGACCGAAGGCGCGTCCTTGATCGCCTGCGCGACGTTCTCGAACGACGCCACGTCGATCGTGTGCCCGCGCAGATCGACCGCGCGGCCGTCGTGGATCGAGACGGTCAGGTGGATCCCGCTCAGGATCCCGCCCTGGTGCCCGCTGACCGTGTCGCCGCCGGTCCAGACCGCGCCGCCGCCGCGGCCCGGCCCGCCGGTGATGTCGATCTTCGCGTAGTGCGGCTTCAGGTAGGCGTAGTGATAGGTCCGGTCCTGGACGTCCGAGCCCTTCACCAAGTGCACCTTGATGTTGGCGGTGTAGCTGGACACTTTCGCCCAGGTGTCGAGGAACGCCGCGGCCGGACCGGTCGGCGCCGCGCCGAGCAGCGCGACGCCGAGGAGCGAGGCCGCGACCGAGGTCGCGATCTTCATTTCGGTGACCGGATAACGCTGAACCCCGAGACGCCGTTCCCGGGCGCGTAGGGATCGGTCGCGTAGACCGCGCCGACGTTCACCTGCGGGATGCCCAGGCCGTACGCCGTGTCGAGCGTCTGGATCCAGACGTTCGCGATCAGCGCGTAGCCGGTGTTCGACGGGTGCAGGCCGTCGAGGCTGAAGAACCCGCTGCGGTAGACGAGGCTGCAGCACTTCGGCGGGTTGATCGGGACACCGCCCGCGGTCTCGATCTGCTGGAACGTCGCGTGGATGTCGACGAGCGCCGCGCCGGTGTCGGTCGCCGCCTGCCCGATCGCCGTGTTGTACTGGGCGTTCAGCGCCTTGACGGTGTTCGCGGTGTTGTCGTCGATGAAGTCGCCGCTGCTCAGCGTAGGCGCGACCGGCGGCGCGTGCGCCGGGATCTGCGCCGCCGCCGTCTGCAGGGTCTTGAAGAGCGCGTTGATCGTGAAGTAGCCGTTCGGCCCCATCCCGGTCTGCGCGGTCTCCTGCGCCGCGTACGCGGTCGAGTACAGGGTCGCGGTCGGGACCGCGACCGCCGGCGGGACGTTGTTCGGCGGCGCCTCGAGGACGCCGGTGATGTACGCCTGCAGCGTCGGCTGGTACGCCGGCTGCGGGATGAACGTCGCCGCGCCCATCACGTCGACCAGGTTCGCGACCGCGACCTTCGAGCCGGCGGCCTGCAGCTGCCGGATGATCGAGACGGTGTCGTCGTGCATCGACTGCGGCGAGGTGACCGGGGCCGCGAGGTGCGAGAACGCGACCTTCAGCAGGTCGTTCGAGCCGAGCCAGACCGTCGCGACCTGCGCGTGCAGCGAGACCGCCGCCTGCACCTGCGTGACGCCTTGGCCGAAGCCGGCGAGGATCGGCCAGAAGTTCTGGCTC
>DATHLL010000562.1:0-6294 GCA_035488195.1 Candidatus Elarobacter sp.
GCCTACGCGCGCGCCGCGCTCGACGTCGCCGAGCCGCGCGTCGGCTTGGTCTCGGTCGGCGAGGAGCCGACGAAAGGGAACGCGCAGGTGCTCGAAGCCGCCGAACTGCTGCGGGCCGCGCCGCTGCGCTTCATCGGCAACGTCGAGGGCAAGGACATCATGATGAGCCACGCGGACGTCGTCGTCGCCGACGGTTTCGTCGGCAACGTGATCCTCAAGACGGCGGAGGGCAGCGGGCGCTACATCGCCGACGTGCTGCGCGAGTCGTTCGAGCGCGCGGGTCCGGTCGGGAAGCTCGGCGGGCTGCTGAGCCGCGGCGTCTTCACCGCGATGCGCCAGCGCGTCGACTACTCGACCTACGGCGGCGCGCCGCTGCTCGGCGTGCGCGGCAACTGCGTCGTCGCGCACGGACGGTCCGACGCGCGGGCGATCCGCAACGCGATCCGCCAAGCGGCCACCGTCGCCTCGCACGATCTCGTCGGGTCGATCGAAGCCGCGCTGCGGCCGTCGCAAGACTCGGTGTCGAGCTGATGGACGCGCCGCCGCCGCGCGAGGTCGCGATCGTCACCGACTCGACCGCCGATCTCGATGCCGCCGACGCGCAAGCGCGCGGGATCGCGGTCGTCCCGCTGTTCGTGAACTTCGGCGATGCGCGGTTCCGCGACCGCATCGATCTCTCGCTCGAGGAGTTCTACCGCAAGCTCGCGAGCCTGACCGTCCTGCCGACGACCTCGCAGCCGACGCCGGCGATGTTCGAGGAGGCGTTCCGGCCGTTCGTCGAGGCGGGCCGCCCGATCGTCTGCCTGACGATCATGAGCAGCCTCTCGGGGACGATCAACGCCGCGAACACCGCCGCGCAGGCGTTCCCCGGCGCGGAGATCCACGTCGTCGACAGCGAGACCGCCGCCGGCGGCCAGGCGCTGCAGGTCCAGCACGCGAGCGACGCCGCGCGCGCCGGCGGCGACGTGCAGGCGGTCCTCGCCGCGCTCGCGCGCGACCGCGCGACGCTGCGCGGCTTCGCGGCGATCCCCGACCTCTCGCACGCGGTGCGCACCGGCCGCGTCTCGCGCGCGCAAGCGTTCATCGGCTCGCTGGTCAAGATCGTCCCCGTGCTGCGCATCGAGCGCGGCAAGGTCGAAGAGCACGCGCGCGTCCGCACCTTCGCGCGCGCGATCGACACGATGGTCGACGCCGCCGCGACCGAAGCGAACAAAGCCGACGGTGCGCGCATCTGCGTGATCCACTCCCACGCGGCGGACCTCGCCGAGAGCGTGATCGCGAAGCTCCGCGCGAAGCTGACCACGACGCCGCACTCGGTCGAACGCCTCGAAGCCGGCCCGGTGATCGGCACGCACGCCGGCCCCGGCGCGGTCGGCATCTTCGTCATCCCGGGATGACCGGCGAGGGCGATCATCGCTGAACGCGCGGGCGTCTACGTCCATCTGCCGTTCTGCCCGTATATCTGCCCGTACTGCGATTTCGCGAAGTGGGCGTGGGACGACGAGCGCGCGGCGCGGTATCTGGACGCGCTGCGTGCCGAGATCGCGTCGGCGCCGGTCGTCGAGGCGCGCACGCTGTTCTTCGGCGGCGGGACGCCGTCGATGTACGGTCCGGACGTGATCGCGTCGCTGATCGCGGACGTGCGCGCGCGGTTCGCGCTGCCGCGCAATGCGGAGATCACGGCCGAAGCGAATCCCGATCCGCTGCTCGCCACGCGCATCCCGGGGTTTCGCGAGGCGGGCGTGAACCGGCTCTCGATCGGCGTGCAGTCGTTCGATCCGCGCGAGGCGCGCGTGCTCGGGCGGCGGCACACCGCGCGCGACGTCGAGCACGCGATCGGCACCGCGCGCGAGGCCGGGTTCGCGAACCTCTCGGTCGATCTGATCTTCGGCGTCCCCGGCCAGACGGAAGAAAGCTGGGTGCTCTCGCTCGACCGCGCGGTCGCGCTCGGCGTCGAGCACGTCTCGTGCTACGGGCTGACGATCGAGGAAGGCACGCCGTACGCGACCTGGTTCGCGCGCGATCCGGGCGCGTTCGCGGACGACTCGCTCGAGGCGCGGCTCTACGGGCTCGCGATGGCGAAGCTGCGCGCCGCCGGGTTCGAGCACTACGAGATCTCGAACTGGGCGAAACCCGGGTTCGCATCCCAGCACAACGGGCTCTACTGGGCGAATGAACCGTATCTCGGCCTCGGCGTCGGGGCCGCCTCGTACCTCGGCGGCGTCCGCTCGACCCACACCCGCGACCTCGGCGCCTACCTCGCCGCCGCGCTCGCCGGAGAGGCGATCCCGGGCGAGAGCGAGCGGCTCGAAGGGGACGCGCGGGTCGGCGAGGCGATCATGCTGGCGCTCCGGACCGCCGAAGGAGTCGACCTGGCGCGGTTCCGCGAACGGTACGGCATCGATGTCCGCGCACGGTACGAACGGGTGGTCGGCGACTTGGTCGCGGCGGGGATGCTCGCCGCCGACGCGGACCGCGTGCGCCTCACCGAGCGCGGAAGGTTCGTAGCGAACGATGTCTGTGGTGCGTTCCTCGCCTGAGCCCGGCCGCGGGATCGCCGGCGCGCTCGTCCGGCTGATCTTCGCGGCGATCTTCGGGACGACGGGCTTCCTGCTCGGCCGCGAGGCGTATCTGAAGCTGATCTCGCTGCACGTCGCGAGCCAGTTCTGGCAGCTCGCCTTCCTCGTCGTCGCGCCGATCGTCGGCGCGGTGATCGGCGTGCTGATCGTTCCGGCGGCGCAGATGTTCTTCGAGACCGAGCTCTCGCAGGTCGAGCGGGCGATCGACCGGCTCGCGCCCGGCGAGCTGGTCGGCGGCGCGATCGGGCTCGTCACCGGGCTCGTCATCGCGTTCCTGGTGAAGAGCATCCTGTTCGAGTTCGTCGCGTTCGCCGGTCCGACCGGCGGCTACATCGCGATCGCGCTCTACCTCGTCCTCTCGATCTTCGCCGCCTTCCTCGGCGCGCGCGTCGGCGCGAAGCAGCGGGTCGCGATCTCGCGGATCGCCGCTCCGGCGGGGACGAGTGCGGGCGGCGGCGAGCCGAAGGTGCTCGACACCTCGGTGATCATCGACGGGCGCGTCCTCGACATCGTGCGCAGCGGCTTCCTCGAAGGCCCGCTGCTGCTGCCGCGCTTCGTGCTGCGCGAGCTGCAGCTCATCGCCGACAGCGCCGACCCGCTGCGCCGCACGCGCGGGCGGCGCGGGCTCGAGGTGCTCTCGACGCTGCAGGAGACGGTCCCGATCGAGATCGTCGAGCGCGACCCCGAGGACATCCCGCAGGTCGATGCCAAGCTGGTGCGGCTCGCGCAGGAACGCGGCGCGAAGCTGGTGACCAACGATTTCAACTTGAACCGCGTCGCGCACGTGGAGGGCGTTTCCGTTCTGAACATCAACGAGCTCGCCAACGCGCTCAAGCCCGTGCTGCTGCCGGGCGAGGAGCTGCGGGTCGCCGTGATCCGCGAAGGCCGCGAGCCCCACCAGGGCGTCGGCTATCTCGACGACGGCACGATGATCGTGATCGAGAACGGCCGCCGGCTGATCGGCGACACCGTCGACGTGGCGGTGACTAGCGCGCTGCAGACGAACGCCGGCCGGATGATCTTCGCCCGCCCGAAAGCCCGCGCGTGATCTGGGGCGCGGTGATCGTCGCGGCCGGACGCGGACTGCGGTTCGGGCGGCCGAAGCAGTTGGTTGACCTCGCCGGGAAGCCGATGATCGCGTGGTCGATCGAGGCGTTCGCCTCGATGCCGGAGATCGCGGAGCTCGTCGTCGTGACCGAGCCGGAATTGGTCGAGCGCGTCGAGGCGGTCGTCCACCCGCGCGTCAGCCACGCGTCGGTGCGGGTGGTGCGCGGCGGGCCGGACCGCCAGACCAGCGTCCGCTACGGCCTCGAGGCGCTCTCGCAGCACGCCGCCGCGGTGCTCGTCCACGACGGCGCGCGGCCGCTCGTGCGCACCTCCGACGTGCGCGCCGGGATGCGCCCGGTCCGGCCCGGGACCGCCTCGCTGCTCGCGACGCCGGTCGTCGACACGGTGAAGGTCGTCGACGCCGACGGCAAGGTGACGCGCACGCTCGACCGCGCCGCGCTCTGGGCGGCGCAGACCCCGCAGTTCGCGACCGCGCGCGACCTGCGCCGCGCCCACGCCGACGCCGTCCGGTTCGGCCACCTGCCCGCGACCGACGACGCCGCGCTGCTCGAGCGCGCCGGCGCCGACGTGATCGTCGTCGAGGGCTCGGCGGACAACTTCAAGGTCACGGTCCCCGGCGATCTCGCGCGCGCCGAGGCGCTGCTGCGCGAGCGCGGCGAGGACGGCCACACCGAAGAAGAGATCCTGGTCGTCGAGTGCTACGTCGACCCGCGCGCCGTCGACCACGTGCTGCTCGACCTCGAGGCGCGCGACGCGCGCGTCGACGTGATCGACCGCGACCTCCCCAGCGCGACCGTGATTCGCGCCTACGCGACCCGCGCCGCGCTGCGCGGCTTCGGCGCGCGGCTGCACGCGCTCGCCGGCGAGGACGCGCTCTTCACGACGCACCTCTCGCACCACGCGCCGCGCAGCAGCGCCTCGCTGGAGCGCGAACATTAACCCCGTTCGCGACCTGCATGCTCTTGTGCAAAGGGGCATGACAAGCTAGTATGAGGATCCGGCGCAAAGCGCCGGATGCTCGAAGGTGGTGTGACCATGCCGACCCTTCCGGGTGTCGTCCGCGCGGCATCGCCGGGAGCGCGCGGATTCGATGCCTCCGATACGCTCTCGGACGCGACGATCGCCGCTGCGGTCTCCAAGGGCTTCACGTTCTGTCTCCGCTACCTGCGGTTCGAGGACCATCTGCGGCCCGGCGACCTGGACAATGACGAGGCGGCGCGGATCGTGAACGCAGGGCTCGCGCTTATGGCGATCTTCCCCTATCCCGGCGACGGCTGGTCACCGGACGAGGCGACGGGGACGTTGTACGGTACGCGCTCGGCGAACGCCGCGCTAGAGATCGGTTTCCCGTCGGGCGTCAACATCTGGATCGATGTCGAAGGCGTCAACGCCGCGTCGTCCGCGCAGGACGTGATCGCGTTCGTGAACGCCTGGTCGGCAGCGGTCTCCGAGCCGGGGTACGTGCCGGGAATCTACGTCGGCGCGAACGCCGGCCTCGACGGAAACCAGCTCTATTACGACCTGACCCTTCAGCATTACTGGCAGTCCGGTTCGATCGTCCCCGCAGTCGCCGTCCGCGGCTACCAGATGATCCAAACGATCAGGCGTCCCACGCCGGTCATCGGAACCAACCCGGTCGACTTCGACACCACGCAGACCGATCACTCGGGCGGAAACGCCCAGTGGCTGACGCTGCACTGAGCAGGTCGGGAGCGCGGCGCCTCGACGAGCTGAGCGCTCGAGACGACCGGGCGTCCCATCCGCTATATTTGGAGTGATGAATAGGCCGGAAGACCGGTGGACACCGTGCTCCGCACGGGGCAGGTCGGCAAGATTGGTAGTCAGTATGTGGCCCAGCGGTCGAAACATTTACCCGAGCGAACGACGGCTTCGCATGCGAAAACGACTTCTGCAGAATCGAGCTTAGCGGTTCCTACGCCGCGGCGTTCCAGCGAAACTCGCGGAGCTACAACGCTTGCGTGCTGACGGGTCGTAGAGTCGCGCCTCGAATCGAGCCACGCGCGCTTTGGCCGAAAGTCTCCGATATGGTGTGATCAGTGCGGCGGGCGCGCATTCGGGTTGTATCCGGTCCCGGTCGGAAAATACGGTCGCGTTGGGCTCGGGTAACGAAAGCGTGAGCCAGGACGGGGGGCCGGGGCGGGTTGCCAACGCAGCCTTTTGCGCGTCACGGATACAAATGAGTCGGACCGCTCTTCGTCACGGATAAAGTAATAAACGGTAAAGCCGCGGGTCGGGGGGACGCGCGCCGGGTCGTCCAAACACGGCGGGATGGATTTCGCACGATACCGGGTCGGGCACGGCTTCGACGCGCACCGGCTCGCCGAAGGGCGGCCGTTCGTGCTCGGCGGCGTGCGGATCGAGCACCCGACGGGCCCGCTCGGGCACAGCGACGGCGACGCGCTGACGCACGCGATCTGCGACGCGCTGCTCGGCGCGTGCGCGCTCGGCGATCTCGGCGCGCACTTCCCCGACACCGACCCGCAGTGGAAGGACGCCGACTCGTTGCGGCTGCTTGCGGCGTGCCACGAGTTGGTGGTCCGCCACGGCTGGACGATCGCGAACGTCGATGCGAGCGTCGTGGTGCAAGCCCCGCGGCTCGCGCCGCACCTCGGCGCGA
The DNA here is from genome assembly GCA_035488195.1 of Candidatus Elarobacter sp. GTDB lineage: Bacteria > Vulcanimicrobiota > Vulcanimicrobiia > Vulcanimicrobiales > Vulcanimicrobiaceae > Vulcanimicrobium. The sequence goes on from DATHLL010000562.1 coordinate 6,286, forward strand.
TGCGCGACG
>DATHLL010000563.1:0-7318 GCA_035488195.1 Candidatus Elarobacter sp.
GACCGTCAGCATCAGCACGACCCAGCGCAGCACCGGGTGGCCGATCAGGAAGCGCACGCCCTCGAGGATCGCGCGGAAGACGTGGCCGCGCACGGTGCTCGACGGCGGTGCGGGCTTCATGAACAGCAGCGCGATCACCACCGCGAGCGTCGCGACGGCGTTGACGAGGAAGCACGGAGCGACGCCGATCGTCGCGATCAGCAGCCCGGCGAGCGGCGGCCCGACGACGCTCGGCGCGTTGAACGCGACCGAGTTCACGCCGATCGCCGAGCCGACGTACTCGCGCGGCACCATCAGCGGGACCCAGCTCTGCCGCGCGGGCGCGTCGAACGACTGCGTCCCCGCCTGCAGGCCGCTGGTGATCATCAGCGCCCACAGCGGCGCGTGGTTCGTGACGATCAGCGCGAAGACGACGAACGAGAGCAGCGAGGTCGCGGTGTTCGTCGCGAACAGGATCGCGCGGCGCGGATAGCGGTCGGCGACGACGCCCGCGAACGGCGAGAGGACCAGCACCGGAACGGCGCGCGCGGCGCCGATCAGCCCGATCCCGAGCGCCCCTTCGCGCCCGTTCGTCGCGAGCGAGGCGACGTAGTAGCCGAGCGCGGTGAACTGCATCCACGTGCCGAGATTGCTGACCAGCAACCCGGACCACAGCAGCCGGAAGTCCTTGAAGCGGAACGGTCCGAGGACGCCGGGCCGGCGATCGGCGATCCGCGGCTCGGCGGCGCTCAACCTCCGGCCGCGTGCACGGCGCTTGCGATGATGTCGGCGCTCCCGTCGACGCCGAAGCGCGAGGTGTCGACGACGAGATCGTAGTTGCGCGGATCGCCCCAGTGCACGCGGTACCCTTCGCGCGCGTACGTCCGCCGCGCCTCGTCGATCCGCGCGACCTCGGCGCGCGCCGCCGCCTCGTCGACGCCGAGCGACTCGACGACGTGCGCGACCCGCCGCGCGAGCGGCGCGCGCACGAAGACGCGCAGCAGATCCGGGCGCCCGGCGAGGATCGACCCGGCGACCCGCCCGACGATCACGGCGTCGCCCGCCTCCGCCTCCTCGCGCACCGCCCGCTCGATCGCCTCGCGCGTCTCGACCGGGACCGGATCGTTCGCGGGCGGCTGCGCCGTCTCGGGTACGCCGCCGCCGAGCTGCTCCATGACGCGCGCGCCGAACCCGCGCGGCCGCTCCGCGACCGTCTCGACCACCTCCGCCGACGTCCCGAGCAGAGTCGCCGCGACGACCGGGAGCTGCTCGTCGATCAGCCGGTATCCGAGCCGCTCGGCGACGGCGCGCGCGACGGCGAGCGCGCTCGCGCCGTACTCGCGCGAGATCGTGACGATCATGGCGCAGGACTACCTTCCCCGGCCGACCATAGTCCTCTTGGGGGGCGTCGTACTCACCGCAAGCGTGCTCCCGCACGCCGGGCAGAATCAGAGACTGTGCAACCGATCGAGGCAGCGCTCTCGCAAATTTTCGCAGGCGACCGGACTGCCGATGACTTCGCGGTCACCTACCGGGATCTCCATCCCTTGTGGGGCGGCGTGATCGTTTCGGTCGACGGAAGCGGCGTCTGCGAGCGCCGCCGATGGGATCGTGGAGCGAAGACGCCCGCCGTCACTCCCGGCTTGGTGACGCTCGAGCAGCTCCGCGAACTGATTCGACTTCTCTTGGATCTCAAGATTTGGGAGCAGGACACTCCCGAGCGTGCGCCCGCGCCGGACGAGGTGAGGGCCGTCCTGACCGTGCGCGTCGGAGACCTTGTTGCGGAATGCTGGGAGTGGTTTCAGGAACTGAAGCAGCGGAACCGGCTGAGCGTCGTCCGGGCCACGATGAGCGCGCTGGTTCAGACCGAATACGAGGCGCGCGGCTCGGTGAATCGCGAGGCGGATATCGAGATCTTCCGCCAGGCGCTCGCTCCGGTGCTCGCGAGCTACGGAGTCTCCGGCTCACCCTCGAAGCAGGAGAGCACGGAAGAGTACGTCGTCGGTTCTCCCGCAGGCGCACATATCCGGGTCGATACGTTGCACGGAAACGACGACCCCTACAACGCCACCGTGGCGATCGTCACCCTGGAGAGCGGCAACCTCGTCCACCGGCAGTCCGGCGCGCCAGTGCACATTCTCGTTCGCTTGGAATATCTCGCCTGGTCGGCAACCCAGTTGGAACTGCGCCTCGTCGGGCCGCCGTCGGAAGTCGAAACGTTGCAGAAAGCCCTCGCTCCCGCCTTGCAGCGATGCGCGTTCGGGCGCTGATTCAGCCGCTCCTCATACCTTCAGCACGACGCCGAACTCGATGATGCGGTCGGGCGCGATCCCGAGCGTGTCGGTGAGCGGCGTCGCGTTGCGCATCATCCAGCCGAGCAGCGCGCGGCGCCAGGCCGGGAAGCGGTGCTTGTCGGTGCGCGGCACGATGCGCGGGCGCGCCAGGAAGAAGTCGGCGTCCTCGAGCTCGATCTCCGGCGGCAGATGCGGGCGGCAGTGCGCGAGGATCTCGTTGACGTTCGGCGTCTCCATGAAGCCGTAGAAGGCGGTCACGCGGGTGAGCCGCGGGACGATCACCTCGATCGTCACGCGGTTCGCCGGATCGACGTACGGGTGCCGCGTCCCGACGATCGTCAGCAGCACGACCTCCTCGCGCAGGATACGCGTGCGCAGCCAGTGGTGGCGCAGGATGAACGGTATCCCCTCGGGGTGCGGCGTGAGGAAGATCGCCGTCCCGTCCTCGAACGAGGCCGGCTTGTGCTCGACCTCGCGGGCGAACTCCTCGACCGGGACCGAGAGCTTCGAGAGCGAGATCGCGAGCCTGCGCCGGCCCATCACCCAGGTCGTGAACAGCGTGAAGACGACGACCGCGATCCCGACCGGGATGTAGCCGCCCTCGAGGAACTTCGGCAGGTTCCCGATCAGGAACGCGACGTCGACGATCAGGAACAGCGCCACCATCGCGATCGCCGCGCCGAGCGGCCACTTGAAGCGCTTGCGCAAGACCCAGCCGATCACCAGCGAGTCGGCGAGCATCGTCACCGTCACGGCGAGCCCGTACGCCGCGCCGAGGCGGTCGGAGCTGCGGAACGCGAGCACCAGCGTCAGACACGCGAGCGCGAGCAGCACGTTCACCAGCGGCATGTAGATCTGGCCTTCGACCGCGTGCGAGGTGTGCACGACCCGCAGCCGCGGCAGGTAGCCGAGCTGCATCGCCTGCTGCGTGAGCGAGAACGCGCCGGTGATCAGCGCCTGCGAGGCGATCACCGTCGCCGCCGTCGCGAGGACGACCATCGGCACCAGCACCCAGCCGGGATAGAGCGAATAGAACGTGTTCTCGAGCGCACCCGGATCGCGCAGCGTCAGCGCGCCTTGCCCGTAGTAGTTCAGCAGCAGCGCCGGGAGCACGACGGCGTACCACGCGATCCTGATCGGGCCGCGGCCGAAGTGCGCGAGGTCGGCGAACATCGCCTCGACGCCGGTCACGCACAGGACGACCGCGCCCAGCACGAGGATCGCCGCCGGACCGTTGTGGGTGATGAACCGCAGCGCGTGGACCGGGTTCAACGCGACCAGCACGAACGGATCGTGCGCCAGCGCGATCGCGCCGCCGATCCCGAGCGCCAGGAACCACAGGATCATCACCGGTCCGAAGACGCTGCCGATCCTCCCCGCGCCGCGCGACTGCACGAAGAACAGTGCGACCAGGATCGCCAGCGTGATCGGGACGACGTACGCGTTCGCGGCGTAGGTCGCGACGCCGATCCCCTCGACCGCGGAGAGCACCGAGATCGCCGGCGTGATGACGCCGTCGCCGAACACCATCCCGGCCGCGAACAGCAGCATCAGCGCGACGAACGTCATCGGCGCCGGGATCCCGACCCGGCTGGTCGGCCGGAGCTGCGCGAGGAGCGCGAGCGTCCCGCCCTCGCCCTCGTTGTCGGCGCGCAGCATCACCGTCGCGTACTTCACGCAGACGACGAGGATCAGCGCCCAGGTGATGAGCGAGAGGATCCCCAGGACGTGCGGCGGCGTCGGCGCGAACCCGCGGCCGGTGGTGAAGCACTGCTTGAACGCGTAGAGCGGGCTGGTCCCGATGTCGCCGAAGACGACGCCGAGCGCCGCCAGCGCGAGCGGCGCGACTCGTGCGCCGTGCTGCGCCCGGCCCGGCTCCTCGGTCTGCGGTCGCGCGGGAAGCGTCGCGTCCATACGGACGGATTGCTACCCGTTCAGAGCGCGACCGTGACGCCGAGCTCGACCCTGCGTTCGGCCTTTATCCGCAGGTCGTCGGGAAGCGGGCGAGCGTTGCGCTGCAAGGTCGCGAACAGCTCGCGCCGCCAGCCCGGCATCCCGTGGTGGGGCGCCGCCTCGATCTTCGGGTCGGCGTAGAAGAACGAGGTGTCGTCGCGGTCGAGCTGCAGCCCGAAGGCGTCGCACGAGCGCAGGATCGGGTCGATCCGCGGCGCCTCCATGTAGCCGAAGCGCGCGATCACGCGCACCAGCCGCAGCGAGAACCGCTCGACCGTCACCCGCTCCTCGTGCGTGAGGTACGGCGTCGCGGCGCGGGCGATGTTGAGGACGACCATCCGCTCCTCTTGCGCGCGGTCGCGGATCCAGCGGTGCCGGGCGAGGAACGGGACGCCGCGCGGGTCGGGCGTGAGGAAGACCATCGTCCCTTCGGTGCCGACCCCGGCCGGCAGCTTCTCGAGCACGTCCTCGAGCGGGATCTGCTGCTCGGCGAGCGCTTTCGCGAGACAGCGCCGGCCTTCGAGCCAGGTCGTGCTGATCAGCACCAGCGAGGCGCTGATCGCAAGCGGGATCCAGCCGCCGTGCAGGATCTTCGGCAGCGACGAGACCGCCAAGCTGCCGTCGATCAGCACGAAGAACGCGACCAGCGCCAGCGCCGCCGCGCGGTTCCAGTGCAGCACGCGCGTGATCACGGCGAAGTACGAGAGCGACGTGCACATCATGGTGAACGCGATCGCGACGCCGTACACCGACGCGAGCCGGTCGCTCGACTGGAAGATCACCACCAGCAGCGCGCAGCCGATCGCGAGCCAGAAGTTCACCGACGGCACGAAGACCTGGCCCTTGTAGCGGTCGGAGGTGTGCTGGACCAGCACGCGCGGCGCGAGATGCAGCGCGATCGCCTGCTCGATCAGCGTGAACGTCCCGGAGATCAGCGCCTGCGAGGCGATCACCGTCGCCGCCGTCGCGAGCACGACCAGCGGGATCAGCATCCACGAGGGCGCGAGCGAGTAGAACGGGTTCGCGAGCGCCGCCGGGTTCCCGAGCAGGTTCGCGCCCTGGCCGAAGTAGTTCAGTATCAGCGCCGGAAAGACGAAGACGTACCAGCCGGTCACGATCGGGCCGCGGCCGAAGTGCGAGAGATCGGCGTACATCGCCTCGACGCCGGTGACGGCGAGAACGACGCCGCCGAGGACGACGAAGCGCCCGATCCCGCCGTGCGTCATGAAGTGCGCGGCGTAGCGCGGGTCGAGCGCGTGGATCACGCCGGGATGCGCGACGATCCCGCGCGCGCCGAGCACGCCGATCGTCACGAACCACAGCACCATCACCGGGCCGAACATCTTCCCGACGCTCTCGGTCCCGTAGCGCTGCACCGCGAACAGCGCGACGATGACGGCGAGCGAGATCGGGACGACGTACGGCTCGAACGCCTGCGAGACGATCCCGATCCCTTCGACCGCCGAGATGACCGAGATCGCCGGCGTGATCACGCCGTCGCCCATCATCATCGAGCCGCCGATCACGACGATCAGCGTGAGCAGACCGGTCTTGATCGTCGTCCCGAACGAGGGCGGCGGGGAGGCCAGCGCGAGGAGCGCGAGGATCCCGCCCTCGCCCTCGTGGTCGACTCGCATGATGAACGTCACGTACTTGACGCACACGACGATCACGAGCACCCAGAACAGCAGCGAGCAGATCCCGAGCACGTCGGCGAGATCGCCCTTCGAGCCGACGAGTCCGAGGCAGACCTTGAGCGTGTAGAGCGGGCTGGTCCCGATGTCTCCGAACACCACCCCCATCGCGGCGACGACGAGCGTCAGGGTGCTGGTGGAGCCGCGGAGTCTCACCGCCCCCTTGTGCCCCGTGCCCGCCGGGATTCCCTCGGCCCCGCTTGCGGATCGGGCGAAGCCCGAACGCGACGGGTCCGGCGACAGACGGACCCACTATACGGCCTCGGCGGGCGGCGCGACAATCCCCAGCGCGACGGCGCGCGCGACCGCGCGGGCGCGCGAGGCGACGCCGAGCTTCCCGGTGATCCGCGCGACGTGCGTTTCGACCGTGCGCGCCGAGAGGATCAGCCGCTGCGCGATCTCGCGGTTGGTGAGCCCGACCGCGAGCAGCTCGAGGATCTCGTGCTCGCGCGGCGTGAGCTGCTCGACCAGCGGCTCGTGCGGCTGCGCATGCGCCACCGTGCGGCCGTGCGGCAGGCCGAGGCGGCCGGCGATCCGCGTCTCGAAGCGCGGTCCGCCGGGCGTCGCGGCGCGCCGCGCGATCAGCCCGTCGAACGCCGAGGCGCGCAGTTCGGTGCGGACGCCGCCGTCGCCGGCCGCGTCGAACGCGTCGAGCATCTCCGCCGCGGCCCACAGCGCGACCGCGTCGGCGCCGTCGACCGGCGTCGCTCGCATCAGCGCGTCGCGCGCTCGCGCGCGGCGCTCCGCCGCGTCGGCGGCCCCGGCGAGCGCCGCGAACGCCGCGGCGTCGGCGAGCGCGATCGGGTCGTCGCCGTCGCTCGCTGCGAGCGCCGCGACGAGATCGCCGTCGAGCGCGTCGGCGCGCGCGAGGATGCGCGTCGCGAGCGCGCGAGTGCGCTGCGCATCGCGCGCGTACCAGGCCGCGTCGGCGGAGCGCAGCGCCGCGCGCGCTTCGCGGCGCGCGAGCGCGGTGTCACCCGCGTGCAGCGCCGCTTCGGCGAGCGTGGCGTGCAGCGCGGCGGCTTGCGCGCGCAGCGCGAACGGGCGCGCGATCCGCTCGCCCTCGCGCGCCAGCTCGTACGCCGCCGTCGTGTCGCCGCGCAGCAGCGCGAAGCGCGCGGCCCAGACCAGCGCGCCGGAGTAGCGCACCAGATCGTCGCTCGACGCCCACGCTTCGATCAGCGCGTTCGCGGCTCGCTCTCCGGCCTCGAAGTCGCCGAGCGCGACGTGCGCGTACGCTTCGAGCGGCGCGACGTCGGCGAAGACGGCCGCGTCCTCGCCGGCCAGCGCGTCGAGCCGCGCCAGCGCCTGCGCGAAGCGCCCCGCCACCGCGTCCGCCCAGCCGGCGCGGACGATCGCCATCCCGATCGCCGCCGCACCGTGCGCCGGCGCGCGCGC
>DATHLL010000564.1:0-3187 GCA_035488195.1 Candidatus Elarobacter sp.
CTCACCACCAACGAGGACGGCTACCGCGCGATCGTCGCCGGACTCAACGCCACGCTCGCGCAGCGGCTGGTCCGCGTGAACACGGTGCGCGGCGAGCGCGTCTCCCACGCGATCGAGCTCAACGTCGACCACGTCGTCACGGTCAGCGCCGTCGACGATAGTTTCTAGCGCCGCGCGCGGTGCTCAGAGCCGGTAGCGAAGCGTCAGCTCGGCGGCGCGCGCGCCGGGATAGCTCTGCGGGACGTATCCGCCGCGCCCGTACGTCCACGGCAGCACCTGCGTGACGCCGTCGTTCGTCGGGACGCCGTTCCCGAGGAGATACGCCGAAGCGCCGCCGCCGAGCTGCTGTGCGTACCACGCGGCGCGCGCGGGATCGCCGCCGGCGTATCCCGGCGGCCCGATCAGATACGGGTTGCTCTGAAGCTGCGTCGGCGAGGCGGTCCCGAACAGGTTCACGACGTCGAGCGCGAGCGTGACGCGCCGCGAGAGGTCGGCTTCGGCGTGCAGCGAGACCAGCGTCTGCGGCGGCGTGCGCAGCGTGTTCGGATCGCCGCCTTCCGGCGTGCCGAGGCTCGCTACGTACGGATTCGCCGCCGGGTCGAACGGCAGCGCGGGATCGCGCAAGAAATAATAGTTGTAGCCGGGATTGACGTGGTCGTCGTTCGGCACCTGAACCGGCCGGCCGTTCGCGCCGAACGTCCAGACGCGCTTCCCGTTCCCGTACCGGTAGCCCGACTCGAACGAGACCGACGGCGTGACGCGGACGCGGCGGCCGGCCGGGATCTCGTACGACGCGAGCGCCGTCACCTCGGGAACGTAGCCGGCCGGGAAGAGCCGGCCCGCGGCGATCGCCGCGGCGTTCAAGCCGTTCAGCGCGAACTGCGAGGCACTCGACGAGAACGCGCGCAGCGCGTTCGCGGTGAGCGTGAAGCGGTCTCGGCGCAGCCACAGGTCGACGCCGTGCGCGCGCAGCTCGCCTGCGTTCGTCGGGACGCCGACGGCGCTCGGGTTCTCGCCCTGGTCGACGACGGAGCGGAAGTTCACCGGCAGCACGTCGATGCGGTGCCGCTCGTGCTCGTCGAAATACGTGAGCCGGAACTGCGTGCGTCCTCCGCCTTCGAGCGAGTACGTCAGCAGGTTCTGTGTCTCGGGGCCGAGCGGGACGAAGGCGCGGCCGACGGTCGAGTCGGTGCGGTCGGCCTCGAGCGGCTTCGGCGCGACCGTCGTGTGGTCGAACGTCGCGCGCAACGCGAGTTCGCCGCCCAGCCGGTAGACCGCCGCGGCGTGCGGATCGAGCGCGCGCACGTCGTAGGTGAAGCCGTCGCTCGGCACGACGTGCGCCGAGGTGAAGCGCGCGGTCGCGCCGAGGTCGAGCCGCGGCGCGACGGTCCACGTGTCGCCGAGATACGCCAGCGCCGAGAAGATCGTAGGGCGCGAGGTGATCCGCTCGTTCGCGGTCGGAACCAGCTCGTCGAGGAACGTCGTGCTCGTGCGATAGCCGGCGCCGTACGCGACGTGATGGCGCTCCGCGCCGACCGCGTCGACGTCGTAGGTCACGCCCGCCGTGCGGCCGCCCTGCGTCGCGAGCAGCGAGATCGCGCCGTCGGGGAACGAGAGGTCGTCCCAGTACGGCCCGCCCGAGACCGAGCCGAACTGCGAGCGGTAGACTTGCAGCCGCGCGAGCGCATGCGGCGAGGTGTGCCGCCACTGCGCCTTGAGCACGTCGAGCGTCCCGCGCACGCGTGCCGGGACGGTGACCGGCGCGTCCGGGTCGGCGCCGAACGCCGCGGCGTCGCCGAGCCCGCCGTACGTCTCGCCGGCGAACGGCGTCCCGTACTGGTCGTAGCTCGCCTGCGCGGCGAGCGCGGTCAGCGAGAGATCGTCGTTGGCGCTCGGCGCGAAGTGCACGTTCGAGGAGAACGACGTCGCGCTGCGCCGCTGCAGCGCGAGCCCGTACGTCCCCGCCTCGGCCGGATAGAACGTTCGCCCGTCGCCGTAGGCGAGCTCGCGGCTCTCGGTCGTCGCCGCGAACGCGTAGCGCCAGCGCAGATCGGGCGTCGCCCACAAGCTCGAGACCGCGAGCGCGTGCGCGCGGTCGTTCGCGCCCTGCGTCAGCTCGAACGTCGTGCGGCCGGGATACGCGCCGACGGCGGGGATTTGGTCGACGATCCCGCCGAGCGCGTTGTCGCCTTCGGCGCGGAACCCCGCCAGCGTGACGGTCGTCGTCGCGATCCCGGTCGTCGGAAGCTGCGCGCCGATCACGTTGCCGCCGGGCTCGGCGATCAGCCCCTGCGGCACCGGGACGGAGTCGAAGTCGAACAGCGTGTCGTCGACCTTGCCGCCGCGCAGGATCGCGTTGGCGAAACCGTCCTGCTCGACGCCGGGGACGCGCGCGATCGCGCCCTGCACGGTCCGCGCGGTGTACGCCCCGAGCCCCGAGGACGATGCGGACGGCGCCGCGGCGGTCGCGGCGTTCCCGCTCACCGCGAACGTCGCGCTCGGCGAGCCGACGACGAACGCGCTCGTCCGCGCGCGCACGCTCCCGATCGACGCAAGATCGGCGGCGAGGGTGAAGTCGATCCGCACCGTCTCGCCGGCGAGCACGACGACGCCTCCGCGCGCCGCGGTGCGATAGCCGGCCGTGCTCGCGGTGATCTCGTATGTCGCGGGGTCGAGTCCGAGCAGCGTGAAGCGGCCGCGCGCGTCGGTGACCGCGGTGTACCGGCCGCTCGCCGTGACGGCGGTGACGGTCGCGTGCGCGAGCGGCGCGGCACCGGCCGCAGAGACGGTCCCCGCGATCGCGCCGGTGGTCGACTCGGCTGCGCCGGCGCGTCCGCCGAGCGCCGCGAACGCCGCGCACGCGACCACCGCGCAGGCGATGAACGCGCACGCGAGCGCGCGGCGCATCTCAGGCGCGGGTCGCGTCTCGGGCGCGCCGCGAGGCGAAGGTGAGCTCCGCGACGCCGGACTTGTCGAGCTCGCCGAGCCCGAGCGCGATCATCGCGTCGAACTGCATCGCCGTCGCCTCCGCGAGCGGGAGCGAGAGCCCCGCGCGCTCGGCGTGCGCGGTCGCGCTGTGCGAGTCCTTCGCCGCGTGCGCGGCGGAGAAGTACGCTTCGTGCTCGCGGTTCTCCATGTCGAGCCCGTCGGTCTCGAGGACGCGCGAGTTGGCGCCGGTCTCGGCGAA
>DATHLL010000565.1:0-5878 GCA_035488195.1 Candidatus Elarobacter sp.
CGCGGGGAACGCGCCGGTCCACGAGCCGCCGTCACAGGCGGGGAACGTCGTGCAGGCCAGGCCGGCGTTGCTCGAGCTCACGTACGAGCCTGCCAGCATCGTCAGCAGCGCCAGCCCCGCGCACGCCGTCAGCACGCCGCCGAGCAGCGAACGCCGCACCGCGAGGCGCGCCGGCGCGATCCCCGCCAGCATCGCGAGCGCGGTCAAGCCTGCGAGCAGCAGCATCGCCGTTCCCCAGTGGACCACCACGGACCACGGCGTGTTCGAGAGCGCGACCGTCAGCCCGCCGAGCGCGACCTGCACCAGGAACACCGCGCCGATGAACGCCAGCACGACCGTCACGCCGCCGACGCGCTTGCGCGCGCGCCAGGCCGACCACAGTGCCGGCAGCGTCAGCAGCCCGACGACGAGCGCGAGCAGCCGGTGCGACCACTCGAGGACGACGCCGCCCTGGAGCGCGGGGACGAGCGCGCCGTGGCAGAGCGGCCAGTCGGGGCACGTCATCCCCGCCCCGTTGATGCGCACCCAGCTCCCGAGGACGGCGAGCAGGAATGCGGCGGCCGCCGCCGCCAGCGATGAGGCTCGGAACACCTCAGTACCGTACCGCCGGAAGGTCCGGCGTGAAACGACTCAGGTCGTCAGCAGCCGGCGGTCGCCGCGATGCTGTGGTCGGCCGCGATCCCCTCGTCGGTCTGGATCCCGGCGTTGAGGCCGTCGAGCGTGTCGCCGAGGTACTGGAACTGCTTGTTGTACGTCGTCGGCGGGACCGGCAGGACGTTCCCCGCCGGGCCGCCGGTCTGCGGAATCTGCGAGGTGGCGACCGCGTCGCGGACGATCGGGTGCGGGTTGTTGGCCTCCATCATCGCGTGGCCTTCGGCCGCGTCTTCGCGCCCGCGCATGATCGTGATGTCGCGCATGAACTCGACCGCGGCCTTCTTCTGCCGGTAGAGCGCGCCGCCGAGCGCGTCGGCGAAGGTCTTGAGCTCCTGCTGGCGCTTCGGATCGGGCGAAGCCTTCGCGTAGTCGCGCAGCTTCTTGACCTCCGCGTCGCCGGCCGAGGCCGCGACGCGCATCGCCTCGGCCTGCTTCATCAGCGCTTCGACCGCGTTGCGCCGCTGCAGGAAATTGAGCTTGTCGTAGTCGGTGTTGTGGAGGTTCGCCGAGATGATCGCGAGCGTGCGGTCGTTGTCGAGCGCCTGGGTGATCGCGCCGTTCGCGTGCGCGACGATCGGGACGCAGGCCGGGAGCGCCCGGACGCGGCCGATCTCGGTGAGCGGCGTCGGCCGCGCTCCGCCGGCCGTCGTGGAGGCGGGCGCGCCGCCGGTCGCGGGCGCCGTGCTGGTCGCGGGCGCGCCGCTCGCGGCCGGCGCCGGCTCGTTCGCGGCGAGTGCGAAAACGATCGGAAGGAACATCAGCATGGCGGAACTCCCGGATGAAGGATACCCGACTTCCGTCGCACCGGCGGGGTATCCTCGGTGCAAAGTGTCGAATGGCGGTCGCCGATGCGGCGCCTCCTCGCCGCCCTGTTGACGGCCGTCGTTCTCACCGGCTGCCGCGAGGTGCGGGTCAACCAGGTTCGATCCGGGACGACCCCCGTCGTGGGCTCGCGCGAGGTCGCGGTCGTGCGCGACAAGCGCGCGCTCGAGGCGCTCGGGGTCTCGCTCCCCGCCGACTTCCGGCACGAGTTCGTCGTCGTGCTCTTGATGGGGCCGCACAAGGAGACCGGCTGGACGCAGATCATCGAGTCGATCCGGCCGAACACCGACCGCATCCGCATCGTCGCGTTCGAGCGGGCGCCGCTCGACGGCGGCGAGCCGGCGCCGCGAGAGTACCGCACCTACACCGCTTGGTTCGTTCCGAACATCGCGTACCGCGCCGGCGCGCGGGTCGAGGTGGTCTCGCCGTCCGGCGAGCCGGTCGCCGCGACGACGCTGCGATAGTGCGCCCGGCGATATGGGCCGACGGCGACGCGCTGCGCGCGAACGCCGCCGCGTTCGCGGCGCTCGGCGCGCCGGTCGCCGCGGTGGTGAAGAACGACGGCTACGGCTACGGGGCGCGCCGCCTCGCCCGCGAGCTCGACGGCGTCGTCGACTCGTACGTCGTCGCCGACGCCGACGAGCTGGCCGCGCTGCGTCCCGCGACGCGCAAGCCGGTTCGGCTGCTCGCCGACGCGCCGCCCGGGCTGCTGGGCCGCGTCCTCGACCTGGGCGGTGTCCCGAACGTCGCGACGCGCGCGGCGCTGGCCGAGGCGGCGGCCGAGTCCGCGCGACGCGGCGGCGCCGTCAGGGTTCGCGTCGGCATCCTGGACGCGGCGGGCTGGAGCGCGATCCGCCCACAGGACGCCCCGGCGTTCGCGGCCGCCGCGGCGCACGCGGGGGTCGAGGTCGAGCTGTGGACCCACGTGAGCTCCGCCGCGCGCGCCGGCGCGATCCTCGACGGGTTCGTGGCGGCCCGGCGCGCGTTCGAGGCGGCCGGCGTGCGGGTCGTCTCGGTCGACGCCGCGGGCACCGCGGCGGCGCGCCGCGGGCTCGCCTTCGACCGCTTCCGGATCGGCGTCGGCCTGTTCGGCGCGCGGCTCGGGAGTACGGTGGACGTCGCCTGTGCGGTGCGGGTCGTCGCGCCGGTCGTGCGGCGTTTCGCCCCGGGCGAGGTCGGGTGGGCGGGGTACGGCGACACGGCGGCGGAGAACCGGGCGGTCGCCGTCGTACGTTGCGGGTACGGCGACGGTTTCCCGGAGGGTCTGCGCGACGGTGAGGACATCCTGTCGATCGGCATGCAGTACACGACGCGCACGGTGCGCGACGGAGCGGACGTTCGCGTCCTCATCGGCGGCTCGGACGACCTCGACGCGCTCGCCGCGCGGGCCGGGATTAGCGCGCACCGGCTGGTGGTAGGTTTGGCTTGGACATGAGCCCCTCACCCGAACCGGCGCGGCGCGCCGACGGCACGATCGTCCGGTTCGACGGAATGATCGCCCGCCTCGGGATCGTGCTCCGGCCGGACGGCTCGCCGTACGAGAAAGAAGGCGTGTTGAACCCGGCCAGCGCGACCGCGCGCGACGGGACGCTGATGCTCTATCCGCGCTGCGTCGCCGAAGGGAACGTCTCGCGCGTCGGGCTGTGCCGGGGCACGCGGACCGGCGAGGATCTCCACTTCGAGCGCGAGGGCTTCGCGCTCGAGCCGCAGGCCGAGTACGAGCTGCGCACCGCGCCCGGCGGGATGGGCTGCGAGGACCCGCGCGTCACCTTCGTCCCCGTGCTCGACCGCTACGTCATGGCGTACACCGCGTTCGGACCGAACGGGCCGCGGATCGCGGTCGCGCTCTCGCGCGACGGCGTGCGCTGGGAGCGGCTCGGCCTGATGCGGTTCGCGCCCGGACTGCACCAGGGCGACGACAAGGACGGCGTGTTCTTCCCGGAGCCGGTGCTGTCGCCGAACGGCGTCCGTTCGATCGCGCTCTACCACCGGCCGATGCTGCGGCTCTCGACGATGGACGGCCGCGGCGCGGTCCCGACGCTGCTCGATCTGCCGGCCTCGGAACGCGAGTCGACGCGCATCGCGTACGTCCCGCTCGAACCGGTGCTGCGCGACGTGAGCGCGCTGCTCGAGGTGCGCGAGAGCGCGACGGTGCTCGCGCCCGACATGCCCTGGTGCCGGATCAAGACCGGCGCCGGGACGCCGCCCGTTCGCATCGCCGAAGGCTGGTTCTCGATCTTCCACGGCGTCGACGCGCGCGAAGTCGCCGAGAACAAGTGGGCGATGCAGTACAGCGCCGGCTTCGTGGTGCACGACGCCGAGGAGCCGCACCGCGTGCTCTACCGCTCGGCCGAGCCGGTGATGGTCCCCGAAGGTGCCGACGAGACGCACGGGATCGTGAGCAACGTCGTCTTCCCGACCGCGATCGTGCAGCTCGCGGACCGCACGTACGAGTTCTTCTACGGGATGGCGGACGCGCGCATCGGCCGCGCGCGCCTGCAGCTCGCACCACCCTTCGCCGGAGTCGAAGCACCCGCTGCGTAACCAGCGCGGGATGCTGCGCTTCTACGCGATCGCGGCGCTCATCGTCGTCGCGCTGGGCAGCATCCTGGTCGCGCACCGTCTCGCGACCGGCGGTGCGCACGCGGTCGTCGCGAAACGTCCGCCGCCCGCCGCGCATCCGGGTCCGAACAACGGCTTCGTGACGACGCCCGAGCCGTTCTTCCAGGGCCAAGGCGGCTGGGTCCTCAGCGCGCTGCCCGCCTGCTTCGAGCAGCTCTCGTCGATCGAAGGACCGTCGCAAGCGCTCACGTTCCACGTCCCGCCCGCGCCCGAACGAATCGCGCCGGGGACGCGGCTGCAGAGCGGTAACTGCACCGTGCTCGTGCGGGCGCACGACGTGTGGGTCTATCGGGGCGCCGACCGGTTGCGCGTCCCGCCCGAAGCGCGCCTGTACGAGACGAAGGACGGCCTCACGCTCGTGTACGAGCACGCGGGCCAGACGGACGTGCGCGTCTACGCGCGCGTGGGGAGCTGAACGCGCGGTTCTGCAAAGTCTTCCGGCCTGCGTGTCGAAAGGGATCAGGTCATGGAACTGCGCGAGGAAGTCGCCAAACGGCGCACGTTCGCGATCATCTCGCACCCCGACGCCGGGAAGACGACGCTCACCGAGAAGCTGCTGCTGTACGGCGGGGCGATCGTGACCGCCGGCCAGGTCGCCGCGCGCCGCCGCGCGCGGGCCGCGACGTCGGACTGGATGGAGCTCGAGCGCGAGCGCGGGATCTCGATCACCTCGACCGTCCTGCAGTTCCCGTACGACGGCCACACGATGAACCTGCTCGACACGCCGGGCCACCAGGACTTCGGCGAAGACACGTACCGCACGCTGCTCGCCGCCGACGCGGCGGTGATGCTGATCGACGCGGCGCGCGGTGTCGAGCCGCAGACGAAGAAGCTGTTCGCGATCTGCCGCGCGCGCCGCATCCCGCTCTTCACCTTCATCAACAAGATGGACCGGCCGTCGCGCGATCCGCTGGAGCTGCTCGACGAGCTGGAGAACGTGCTCGGGATCGGCGCCTACCCGATGAACTGGCCGCTCGGCAACGGCGAGACGTTCCGCGGCGTCTACGACCGCCGCACGCACGAAGTCCATCTCTTCGAGCGCACGCAGCACGGCGCGAAGCGCGCGCCGGTGACGACCGCCGACCGCAACGATCCGGCGATCGCCGCGCTCGTTGACGAGCGCACGTACCGTCAGTTCCGGGACGAACTCGAACTGCTCGAGGGCGCGGGCTCGGCGTTCGATCGCGAGGCGATGCTGCGCGGCGCGGTGACGCCCGTCTTTTTCGGCAGCGCGGTAACGAACTTCGGGGTGCAGCTGTTCTTGGACGCGTTCGTGACGATGGCGCCCCCTCCGGTGCCGCGTGCCGCCATTGCGCCCGACGACGGCGAGTTCACCGGGTTCGTCTTCAAGATCCAGGCCAACATGGATCCGCGACATCGCGATCGCGTCGCGTTCGTGCGCGTCTGCTCGGGCAAATTCGAACGCGACATGGTCGTGCGCAACGCCCGCACGGGACGCGAGGTGAGGCTCTCCCGCGCGATGCGGCTCTTCGCCGACGAACGCGAATCGCTCGAATCGGCCTTTGCGGGGGACGTGGTGGGTCTGGCCAATCCCGGCGTCTTCGCGATCGGGGACACGCTGTACGACGGCGCCGCGGTCGAGTTTCCGCCGATTCCCGCTTTCGCTCCGGAACATTTCGCGAGCGTCCGGAGTATCGATACGGCGAGTTACAAGTCGTTCGGTAAAGGAATCGCGCAACTGCGCGAGGAGGGAGCCGTGCAAGTCTTCTATCCGTTCGACTCGCCGCGCACCGAGCCGATTTTGGCGGTGGTCGGAGAG
>DATHLL010000566.1:0-2903 GCA_035488195.1 Candidatus Elarobacter sp.
TGCGCTCAGCGCGCCGTCGGCGATGCTCCCGCGACGCGACACGTACACGCTCATCGCCTCGAACGCCGTCGGCGCGACGTCCGCGCAGCTTGCAGTGCACTGGACGCCGCAATTGCACTCGATCCCGCTCGCCGACACGCCGCTGAACATCGCGATCTCGCCCGACGGCCGGCGCGCGTACGTGTGCTGCTCCCGATCGCTCACCGTGCTCGACATCCAGACGCTACAACCCGTCGGCCCGCCGGTACCGCTGTCGATGGGTTGGGGTTCCGTAACCGTCTCGCCCGACGCGACGCGTCTCTACATCGCGGGGGTGACGAACAGCACGTACAGCGTGACGGCGCTGGACGCACGTACGCTGGTACAAGGGCCGACCGTGACCCTCGGCGGGTCGCCGATGTTCCCGGTGAACTGCGCGGTCTCGCCGGACGGGACGCGTGTGTTCGTGCCGCTCGCCGCCCCGGGTGTCGCCGTCGTGGACACGCGCACGCTGGCGGTCGCGTGGCTCGACGTCGCCGAGCTGCCGTCGTGGGTGTCAATATCGCCCGACGGGAGGTTCGCTTTCATATCGAAGTTTGCCAGCAACACGGTGGCGGTGGTCGACGCCGTCACGCTGGGGATCGTGAGCCGAAGCGTTCCGATCGGCGCGCCGCCGCCGCCCGGCTTCAATTTCGGATCGATCTTCAACAGCGTCGTTTCACCGGACGGAACGCGCGCATACATCTTGCGCAGCGCCGATGCGACGGTGTGGCCGATCGACGTCGCGACGCTTCAGCCGGGTGCGCCGAGCCCGGCGCTCGGCCCGGCGAGGGATCCGATGTTCGGATTCGGCCTGGCCGTCACGCCGGACGGCTTGCAACTGCTGGCGTCGACCGCGAACGGTCTGTGCGTGCTCCAAGCGAATCCGCTCGGCCTCACCGTCACGATCCCGACCGGCGATTCGCGGCCCGCCGGCATCGCGGTCTCTCCGGACGGCTCCGTCGCGCTCGTCGCTCTGCAGAGCCCGAACGCGATCGGCGTGCTCAGGTTCGTGAGCGGCGGAGTGCGTCCGTCCTGACATGTCCACGCTGCTGAGCTACGCGTTCCTCACCGAACCGAATCCACTGCAGGCGAGCACGAGCGCGACGCTCACGCTGGTCGCGTCGAATTCGGGGAGGGAGATCGTCACCGTCGAGAGCGTCACCGTGACGCTGCCGGTCGGGACGAACGCGAAGGATCTGATCGCGAGCGCGGACGGGATCGTCACGCAGCCGCAGTCGGGTTGGAGCGTCGCGCAGAGCGGCGGCTCGTTCACGCTGACCCCGAACACGCCCGCCGCCGCGCGCGTCGGCCCGAACGGGCTCGTGTTCGTCTTCGCGAACGTCGCGGTGAACGCGCAGCCCGGGACCGCCGCGGTCTCGTTCGCCGAGCTCGCGTCCTCGCCGTCGCAGCCGCTCGAGCCGCGCACGACGAGCGCCGCGCTCGCGAAGTTTCCGCAACAGTTCCAGCTCGGCGAGCTGACCGCGACGCCGGCGAACGTCGCGCCGGGCGGCTCGACGATCGTGATGTGGAGCGGGACGCCGGCCGCGTACACGCTGACGTACGACCCGAGCGGCGCCGGGCCGGTGACCGAGCCGGTCTCGAACGCGGGCCCGTTCACCGTGCCGAACCTCACCAACCCGGCCGGCGTCGCGTTCACGCTGCAAGCGTCGGTGACCGTCCCCGGCCAGGATCAGCCGCTGATCGTGCAGCGGCAGGTCGTCGTCGGCGTGAGCGTGCCGAAGCCGGCGATCGCGTATTTCACCGGGACGCTGACCGGCGCCGGGACGCCGGCGGCGCAGCTCGTCCTCGCGTGGTCGGTACAGGGCGTGCCGTCGTGCTCGATCTCCGGCTATCCGAGCCTCTTCAATGCGACCGACTCGATGACGATCGTTCCGTCGGCCTCGGCGCCGCTGCGCGCGGCGTACACGCTCTCCGCCTCGAACGTCGCCGGCAGCGTCTCCTCGCAGATCGTCGTGAGCTGGGCCGCGCGGCCGAACCCGATCGCGGTCCCCGAGAACCCGCAGACCATCAGCATCCCGCGCGGCGGCGGGACGGCGTACGTGTGCTGCGGGCAAGCCGTCGCCGCGATCGATCTGACCGGCCTGCAAAACGTCCGCCAGAGCGCGACCGCGTCGTACGTCGCCTCCGGGACCGTCTCGCCCGACGGTACGCGGCTCTACGTGACCGATATCGGGCAGAACACCGTTGCGGTGCTCGACACGCAGACGTTCGCGCCGATCGGGCAGCCGATCGGGGTTTCGATGACGCCGAACAGCTCGGCGATCTCGCCCGACGGCGCGCATCTCTTCGTCCCGAGCAACAACGCCAACGCCGTCGCGGTCGTCGACACGCGCGCGGGGACGCAAGCCGCCGCGATCGGCGTGGGAAGCTCGCCCGGCAATGCCGCCGTCTCGCCGGACGGCACGATCGCGTTCGTCTCGAACTTCGGCGGAAACACGGTCTCGGTCGTCGACGCCGCCGCGCTGCGCGTCACGGGCGCGCCGATCACGGTCGGCTTCGAGCCGTCGGTGATCGCGTTCTCCGCCGACGGGACGCGCGCGTACGTCAACGCGTTCCAGGACCAAACCGTCTGGGCGATCGACGTCGCGCCGCGCGCGCCGGCGGGGCCGCCGGCCGGGCTCGCGCAGAGCGCGTCGGGGCTCGCGGTCGCGCCGGCCGGCGACCGTGTGGTGACCGCGGGATACGGCTACGTCTCGATGCTGCAGGCGAACCCGCTCGCGCTGCTCTCGACGACGAGCATCGGCGGCGCCGGGCCGAGCGACGTGCAGATCTCGCCGGACGGCGTCGTCATCCTGGTCTCGTCGTACGACGCGAACACCGTGACCGCGCTGTTGCCCGCGTCGCTCAGCGGCGGCGTCCCA
>DATHLL010000567.1:0-5120 GCA_035488195.1 Candidatus Elarobacter sp.
CCGTCGCGAGAATGTCGGCGTAACGCCCTTCGACCGCGAGCTCGAACGCGACGGTTTCGAGCGGAGCGTTCGGCGTTTCGGTGTTCGGCGTTCCGGCGGCGGGCACCGGCGCCGCGGGCGGCGCACCGTTCGCGGTGACGGAGGTGACCTTCGTACCGCGGGCTGCTGCGATCGACGCGGCGTCGCGCAGGAAGCTCGACACGACCGCGCCGCGCTCGGCGTGCATCTCCGCCGTGCGCAGTGACGAGCGCAACCGCGTCCGCTCGCGGTCGAGGCCGGGCCGCATCGCGAGCAGCCGGTGGTCCGAGGCGAGCCGTTCGGCGAGCTCGGCGTTCGCCGCGAGCCGCTCTCCGATGCGGCGCTCACCCTCGCGAACGACGATCAGATAGCCGGCGAGCACGACGAGCACCGCGGCGAAACGGATCGGCTTCGCGAGCGTCATCGCCGCTCGAGGGCCAGCGCGTACGTGACGCCGGTCCGGACGGGATCGTCGTGCACCGAAAGCAGCCGCGCATCGGCATACGCGTCCAGCCGCGCGAACGCCGCGAGCGTCTCCGCGACGACACCGAGACGCGCGCCGCCGCCTTCGACCGAAAGCGTCGCGCGGTCGGTGCGAAGCGAGGTCAGCCACGCGCCGGCGGGGACGCGGTTGCCGAGGGCCGCGATGCGGCTCGCGTCGAGATCGCCCGAGCGCCTGATCTCCGCGGCTCGTGCACCGAGCGCGCGGAGTCGCGCGACCTCGGCCTCGACCGCATGTGTGCGCGCGACGTCGCCGTCCAAGGCGGCAAGCCGGGCCGCGATCCGCGCGCCGTCGGTCTCGGCCGCGCGCAGCCGGACGTGCTCGGCCGACGCACCGAGCGTCACGAGCGCGAGCGCGCAGCCGAGCACCGCGAGCGGCGTGCGCAGCGACGGCGCGATCAGCGTGGCCGGGTCGAACCCCAACCGCCGTTCGCTCGGCGAGACGAGGAAGTCGATCCGCCTCATGCAGCGAGCTCCCACAGCGCGAGCCCGTATGCGAGTCCCCAGTCCGGCGAGGCGGCGCGGACGACGTCGGCCGGCAGCGTCTCCGAAACGCCGGCGTGCAGCTCCGCGGCTCGCACCGGGATCGCGACGGCGCGTTCCAGCGCGTCCGCGAGGCCGGCCAGCCGCGCGCCGTTCCCGGTCAGCGCGATCGCGCGCAACTCGGTCCCGGCGTTCGTGCGGTGCTCGACGAGCGCAGACGCGAGCTGCTCGACCAGCTCGTCGCGCGCGTGCTCGCCGGCACCGGCGAGCCCGACGGTGCGCTTTCGCCGCTCGGCCGCCGCCTCGTCGAGGCCGAGCGATGCGGCGACGGCTTCGGTGACCGCGCGTCCGCCGGTCGCGAAGGTTCGAACGGCCGGCACCGGATCGCCCGGTACGACGAGCGTCGTCGCGGCATCGCCGACGTCGACCAGCGCGTCGGCGTACGGAAACGCGCGCGCGAGGGCGAGCGCGGCATCGTCGACGGCGACGGCACGCAGGCCGGCTCGCTTCGCCGCCGCGACGCGCGCTTCGACGGCGACGCGGTGTGCGATCCCGACCACGCAGCGGTTTCCCGCGAACGGCACGACGCGAACGTTCGCCTCGGCGATCGGGTACGGGACGAAGCGCGCCGCCTCGAACCGCGCCGCGCGCCGCCGCTCGCCGGCGCGCATCGGCGGAAACGCGGCCGCGCGAAGCAGCGCATCGGGCGCGCGCAGACCGAGCACGCAGCGCCGCTCGCGCGTTCGCAACTCGCCCCACGCCTCGGCGATCGCGCCCGCGGGATCGTCTCCGGTCGTACGCGACGCGACCGCGATCAGAGACGGCCGCCCGGACGCATCGCGCTCCGCAAGCGCGACCCGCGTCCGCACCGCGCCGACGTCGATGCCGAGCGGCAACGTCTGACGCCGCTTCACGCCGCCGCGCCGATCGCGGTGCCGATCATCGTCCCGAGCGCGAGGAACGGACCGAAGGGGATCGCGTCGCCGTTTGCGGCGCGCTTGGATGCGAGCAGGAAGGCCGCGTAGCCGCCGCCCGCGATGAAGCCCGCGCCGAGCGCCAGGGATCCGCACCATGGACCGAGTCCGGCACCGATCGCGACGCCGAGCTTCACGTCGCCCAGCCCCAGCCCGCGGCCCCGCGTGACGAGATACAGCGCCAACAACACGCCGCCGACGGTGCACGCGCCGCACGCCGCGGTCGCGAGGCCGCTCGGCGCCGCCAGCGCGAGCGCGGCGACCGCGGTCGGGCGCGTGACGACGTTCGGGAGATAGCCGGTGCGCACGTCGACCACCGCGGCGACGAGCGTCCCGGCGAGCGCGACGAGTGCGGACGCGACGATCATCGCGTGTTCCTCGCCTGCGCCGGGTACTGCGCGTAAGGCGCCTTCCTCGCGTACGGCGCGTGCGGTGTGTTCCTCGCGTGCGACGCGTTATCCGCGTGCGCAAGTACCGCCGGTGCGAGCCGCGCGAGCAAGACGCGGGCCGGTGCGTATGCGGCGTCGAGCGCCAGCGCGTCCCGGAGATGTGCGCGAACACGTACGGCGGCGTGCACGCGCTCCGCCATCCGCGCCGCCAGATGGGCGTAGCGCGGATCGCGACCTGCGACGGCCGCCGCGGCGAAATCGCGTTCGGCGAGGTGCCACCGTCCGAGGCGCTCTGCCGCGAGCGCGCGGTCGGCGAGCAGCGCCGGGGCGCCCGGTACGTCGCGCAACGCGGCGTCGGCGACACGAAACGCGAGGGCAGCGTCGCCGGTGCGGCGGCGCATCAGCAGTGTGAACGCGAGCCGGTCGGCGGCCGTCACGGATCGCGCGTCGAGACGGATCGCGCGCGCGTAGCTGCGCACCGCGGCGTCGACGTCCCCTGCGCGGGCTTGGTTGTCACCGTGCGTGACCAGTGCGGACGCGACGTTGCCGCGGAACAGCATCCCCGCGCACGCAACGCTCGCCAGCGCGACGGTGAAGCGCCGTGTGAGACCGATCGGCGCGGTCATGCGAGAGCTCCGTAGTAGGCGGCGAGCGCGATCATCAGCGCGCCCGAAACGATCGCAGGCGCTTGCGAAGCCGCGACCCGCCGTAGGACCGATGCGAACCGGTCGCCTAGCGCGCCGGCGAACGCGACCGGGACGGCATGGCCGCACGCGAAGACCGCCAGGAGCGCGACACCGTCGAGCGCGCGTCCCGTCGCAAGCGTCAGCCCCGCGATCCCGGCGACGACAGGCGTACAGCATGGCGACACCACCAGGACGCTGGACGCTCCGAGCAAGAACACACCGCCGAAGCTCGCTGCGCCGCCGGACGTCGTCCGCGAAGTCGCAGCGCAGCCGGTACCACGCGCGCATCGATCCGACGGGGTCGTTCCCGACGCGCGCACCAGCGTGAACACGCCGCCGGCGAGCAGCGCGGTCGCCAGCGCTCCGTAGACGTACGACGATACCGACCACAGCGAGCCGAGCGCGCTCGCGGCCGTGCCGACGCCGCTCGCGAGCCCGCCGAGCGCGACGTACGCCGCGACGAGACCGGTCGCGAACGTCGCGACGACCGCCCACGGAGCGCGCGCCGCGTGCGCGAGCGCCGCGACGGCGACGTAGCGCGGCGCCGCGCACGGCCCGATGCTCGTCATCACGCCCGCGCCAAGCACGAGCGGATATGCAAGCGCGGAATGCGTGCCGACCGCGCGGAGGCTCTCGCCCAGCAGATCGATCACGGCGCCGCGACCAGTCCTTGACCGGCCGAGTACTGCAGCTTCGAGGCGCTGCAGGTCGGGCCGCAGACCGTCCCCGGCGCCCCGGTCAGGAACGGCAGCTTCGCGAGCGTCGAGCCCGCGTGAATCCCCGGGCAGAAGATCGTGTAGCTCGCCGCGCTCCCGCCCGCGGCGTTCACCGTCGTGAGCGTGTAGGTCGCGGTGCCGCTCTGCGCGGCCGGATCCTTCGGCGTGTTGTTCAGGTACGCGATCCCGTTCGAGGTCAGCAGCGTCGGCTGCACCGCCGCGCCGCTCGCGGTCGGATAGACCTGGTTGTCCGCGTAGTAGAGCTCGAGCGCGGTCGCGATCGCGCGCAGGTTCGACTCGCACGCGGCGGTCTGCGCCTGCGAGCGCGCGTTGACGAAGTTCGGGATCAGGATCCCGGCGAGGATCGCGATGATCGCCACGACGATCATCAGCTCGATCAAAGTGAAGCCGCGATCGGCCTCGCGCGGTGCGGTGTTCGGCACGGGTCTCCTCCGGGAGTGCTACGAGGAGTCCGGTGCCCGCCGCACCTGCGCCGTATGACCGCTACGACGCCTTCGGCACTTCCTGCTCGCCGCGCCGCTGATCGGCCGGCTTCGCTTCGCCGCCGATGTTGTACGCGGCGTTGATCAAGCCGACGTGCGAGAACGCCTGCGGGAAGTTTCCGACGAGCCGCTTCGCGTGCATGTCGTACTCCTCGGCGAGCAGCCCGACGTCGTTCGCGGTCCCGATCAGCCGCTCGAAGAGCCGCTTCGCGTCGTCGCGGCGGCCCTGCAGCACGTAGTTGTCGACGAGCCAGAACCCGCACGCGAAGAACGCGCCCTCGCTGCCCGGCAGCCCGTCGGTCTCGTCGGAGACGTGCGTGTAGCGCATGACGAAGCCGTCGACCAGCAGCTCGCGCTCGATCGCGCGCACGGTTCCGGCGACGCGCGGATCGTCCGGCTTCAGGAACCCGACGAGCGGGATCAACAGCGTCGCGGCGTCGAGCTCGCGCGACCCGTACGACTGCGTGAACGTCTCGCGCTTCGGATCGTAGCCCTGCGCGCAGACGTCGGCATGGATCTGGTCCCGCACGGCGCGCCAGCGGTCGGACGGACCGTCGAGCCCGAACTTCTCGACGGCGCACACCGCGCGGTCGAGCGCGACCCACGCGAGCACCTTGGAGTGGACGAAGTGGCGCGGCGCGCCGCGCACTTCCCACAGCCCGAAGTCCGTCTCTTTCCAGCGCTCGACCGCCGCTTCCACGACGTTGGTCATCAGGCGCCACTCGTCGGTGTCGGGCGGGAGACCGGCGCGGTGCGCCTGGTACATCGCGTCGGCCACCTCGCCGTAGACGTCGAGCTGCAGCTGCTCCGCCGCGGCGTTGCCGATGCGCACCGGTCGCGAATCCGCGTA
>DATHLL010000568.1:0-2487 GCA_035488195.1 Candidatus Elarobacter sp.
ACTCTTCCCAGGTGTAGCCGTCGTCTTGGTTCACCGTCACCCGTGCCTTTGAGGGCCGCATACGAGCCTCGTCGCTTTTCGCCCATTGTACTGTGGCCTCGGATCACCCGCAATAGCTATGAAGGCTCGTGTGTGCTATGATCGCTGCAGTTGGGAAGCCACTACGTGACAACGGAGGTCGGTCATGAGCGAAAAGAGCGCTATCGAATGGACATCGGCAAGTTGGAACCCGACGACGGGCTGCACGAAGGTTTCCGCCGGTTGCGACAATTGTTATGCGGAAGCCCTCGTTCACCGATGGGAAAATATACCCGGAGGATATTTTTCGAGCGGATTCGGTCTTGCTTTACGGCCAAATATGTTGGACCGCCCGCGCCAATGGAAGACGGGGCGGTTCATCTTCGTCAATTCGATGAGCGACCTGTTCCATCGTGACGTGCCCGACGACTACCTCGACAGGGTTTTCGCACGAATGGAGTCGGTGGACCGGCATACGTACCAAGTGCTCACGAAACGGCCGGAACGGATGCGACGGTACGTCCGAGCTCGGTACCGCGGCGAACCCGCGCCAGCGCACATTTGGCTCGGTACCAGCGTCGAGGACAACCGCGTTTCTTGGCGGGCCGATATGCTGCGGGAGGTCAATGTGCCGGTGCGCTTCCTCTCGGTCGAGCCAATGATCGGCCCAATCGACCGAGTCGATCTCACCGGGATATCGTGGGTCATCGTGGGCGGCGAATCCGGGCCGCGGCGCCGATTGATGGATCCTGATTGGGTGCGTGAGGTGAGAGATCGGTGCACAACAGCCGGAATTCACTTTTTCTTCAAGCAGTGGCACAAGAAGGGTACGGGCAGACTGCTCGACGGCCAAGCGTGGAACCAGATGCCGGTCAGAGGTGCGACCGGCAAGACGCCGCCGGTCTTCGAGGCTCACACTCGGTGAAGCAACCGGGGAGCTTGACGCAGTTCTTGAGGCGCTCCCCGCTTCGTCGCATCGTCATTGAACCGCGCGACCAAGACGACGTCGGCCGAACCGTCGACTTCTGAACGGCGAACGACCCGGAGCTACTCCGAGTCTGACGGCTGCCGCACCGCCAACGCGTGGGGCGGCTCTACATGCCGCCGATGATCGCGCGGAAGGCGGTGTGGAGGTCGCAGGCGTGGTGGTCGCTGTGGGCGAGGACCGCGCTGGCGGAGCCTTTCACGGCGGCGCTCGACGGACCGATCACGCGAACCGGCGGCTCGCCGCTGCGGATGATGAGCGCTTCGTAACGGCCGGGCTTGCTCTCGGACGGGCGCGGCGAGCTGATGCGAACCAGCTTCAGCATGGTCACTCCTTCGTGCATCGATTCGGGACGCGCGCGCAAAAAGCGCGCGGCGTTGATCCGTTACGAACACTGTACACCATGCGCGCAAGAGATGGGAGCCCCCGGCTCATGTCCAGCGCCATCGCTGCCGAAAAGGCGTGCCGCACCGCGGCGGCGGAGTCTCGGCGCGATGCCGAACGGACCACTCGAAGGCGTGCGCGTCCTCGACTGCTCGACGATGATCGCCGCGCCGAGCACCGCCGCGATGCTGGCCGACTTCGGCGCGGAGGTCGTCAAGCTCGAGCGTCCGGGCTCGGGCGATCACGTCCGCCGCTACGGCGCGCAGAAGAACGGCATCGGCCTCTATTGGAAGGCGCTCGGCCGCAACAAGAAGTCGGTCGCGTTCGACCTGCACGGCGCGCAGGCGCAGGAGCTGCTGCTGCGCTGGCTTCCTTCGTTCGACGTGTTCGTCGAGAACTTCCGGCCCGGGACGCTCGAGCGCTGGAACCTCGGGCCGCAGCGGCTGCTCGCCGCGGCGCCGCAGCTCGTCGTCCTGCGCGTCACGGCGTTCGGGCAGGACGGTCCGTACCGCGACCGCGCGGGGTTCGGGACGCTCGCCGAAGCGATGACCGGGATCGCGGCGGTCTCCGGATACGACGACCGCCCGCCGCTGCTCCCCGCGTTTCCGCTCGCCGACGTCATGGCCGGTCAGGCCGCGGCGGCGGCGGTCTGCGCGTCGTACGCGCGGCGGCTGCGCACCGGCGAGGGCGAGGTGATCGACTTCGCGATCTACGAAGCGGTGATGAAGCTCGTCGAGTCGCAGCTCACCGAGTACGCGGCGAACGGGACGCTGCACCGCCGGCTCGGCAACCGGATGGAAGACACCGCGCCGCGCGGCGCGTACCGCTGCGGCGACGGCCGCTGGATCGCGCTCTCGGGCAGCACGCAGGAAGTCGCCGAGCGCGTGCTCCGCACCGTCGGCGGGGCCGCGCTCGTCGACGATCCGCGCTTCCGCACCAACGCCGACCGCGTCCGCAACGCCGCCGCGCTCGACGAGACGATCGAGGCGTTCTGCGCGCAGCGCGGCCGCGACGACGTGATCGCGGTGATGAACGCGGCCGGCTGCGCCGTCGGACCGGTCGAGACGATCGATTCGGTCGCGTCGAACCCGCAGATCGCC
>DATHLL010000569.1:0-3370 GCA_035488195.1 Candidatus Elarobacter sp.
ACGATCCAGCCGTCGGCGGTGCGGAAGTTCTGGAACGGCACGATCGACGGGTGCGCGGAGTACGGCAGGCGTTCCGGTTCGTAGGCGCCGTCGGGTGCGAGCGCCCACGCGCCGACGTACGTGAGCATGTTCATCGCCGTCTCGAACAGCGACGTGTCGCAATCGCAGCCGACGCCGTCGCGTCGCGCGGCGTGCACGCCCGCAAGCAGCGCCAGCGCCGCGACGAGCCCGCCGCTGAAGTCGACGAGCGAGAGGCCCGACTTCGTCGGCGGACCGTCCGGGTCGCCGGTGAGCGACTGCCAGCCGGTCATCCCTTGCAGGAGGTAGTCGTACGCCGGCTCGGCGCGGCGCGGGCCGGTCATCCCGAAGCCGGAGAGCGAGACGCACACGATGCGCGGGTTCACGTGCGCGAGATCGGCGTAGCGCAGGCCCATCTTCTGCGGTACGTCGCCGCGCAGGTTCGAGTAGACGGCGTCGCTCGCGCGCACCAGGTCGTGGAACACCTCGCGCCCCGCGTCGTTCGCGAGGTCCAGCGTGACGCTGCGCTTGTCGTGGTTGAACGTCTCGAAGAAGAGCGAGTCGTCGCCGGACTGGTAGGGCGGGACCGCGCGCCCGACGTCGCCGCCCGAGCGCGCGTCCTCGATCTTGATCACGTCGGCGCCGAGCTCGGCGAGGTGGACCGAGCCGAACGGCCCCGCACCGTACTGCTCGACGGCGACGATCCGCATGTCGGCGAGCGGGCGGGGGCGTGATGCGGCGGTCATGCCGTGTGCTGTTCGGCCGCGCCGCTCCGCTCCTCGTCGAGCCGCGTGAACCACGCGCGAAGGAGCGGCCGCACGGCGGCGAAACGTCCCCGTCCCCATGCGCAGCACCGATCGTCCCGGCGGCGTGTACCGCCTGCACTTCTTGCGCGGCGTCCTCGCCGTGGGCGGCGTCATCGCCTTCGCGGTCGCGCCCTCCGCGGCGGCGGAGAAACCGGTCGTCACCGTCTTCGCGGCGGCCTCGCTGCGCGATGCGTTCGACGCGGCGGCGCCCGCGTTCACCAAGGCGACCGGGTTCCCGGTGCGGTTCTCGTACGGCGGCTCCGACACGCTGGTCGCGCAGTTGCTGCAAGGCGCGCCCGCCGACGTCTTCGCGTCGGCGAACGAGCAGCAGATGAAGCGCGCGATCGACGGCGGGGCGGTGATGGCGGCGCGCGACTTCGCGCGCAACCGGCTGGTCGTCATCGTCCCGGCGAACGACGCGGCGGTCGCGACGATCGCCGATCTCGGCAAGAAAGGCGTCAAGGTCGTCGTCGCCGCGCCGGCCGTTCCGGTCGGGAACTACGCGCGCCAGACGTTCGGCAACCTCGCGAAGGACGCCGCCTACGGCGCCGGCTTCGCCGCGCGCGTGCAGGCGAACGTCGTCAGCGAGGAGACCGACGTCAAGGCGGTCGCCACGAAGATCGCGCTCGGCGAAGGCGACGCCGGCGTCGTCTACGCGACCGACGTGACGCCCGCGATCGCGGCGAAGGTGCGCGTGCTGCGCTTCCCCGCCGGCGCGGCGCCGGAGGCCGTCTATCCGATCGCGGTGACGAAGAGCGCGGCGAACGCGGAAGGCGGGCGCGCGTTCGTCGAGTTCATCACCTCGCCCGCCGGCCGCGCGTTCTTGCGCGCGCGGCTTCGAGGAATGAGCGCTCGCGCGGCGCGCTAGATATACTCCTTGAGCCGCGGCCAGAGCACCGGCAGCGGGACGCGCGGACCGCGGCACACCATGATCGGCAGATCGCGCTCGTACGCGATCGCGTACGGCGTCCCGGCGGTGGCCGCGCGCTCGGCGTGCGCGTACAGACGATCGTGCGCCCCGCAGTCGCCGCCGACGTCGATCAGGACGTCGCCGCTGCGGCCGTGCGGCCCCCACAGAAAGTACTGGTTGTGGCCGCTCGCGACCGGCGGCAGATCGCGTCCGAAGAACTCGAGCGCCGCCGCTTCGCCGTAGTTTCCGGCGACGATCACCGCGCGCTCGCGCTCGCCCGGGCGCAGCCCCGCGACGACCCGCTCCACCGTCGCGGCGAGCTCCGGCCAGCCGTGCATGTCGGCGAAGTCCGACGGCAGCGCGCTCTCCGCGTGGTGCTCCGTCGACGTGGCGCCGCGCGAGACATGCAGCGCGCGCATGACCGACGCCTCGTAGCCGAGATAGGTCTGCTCCGGAAGCACCGGCAGCGCGAACGGAACGAACACGAGCCCGCCGGCGAGCAGCGCCGCGACGAGCACGGGTCGCAGCAGGCGCGCGCGAGCGGTCCACGCTTCGAGCGCCACGCACCCCGCGGCGAACGGGATCGGGTACACCGCGGCCGGATAGTAGTGCTTCCCGTGAAGCGCGATCATCGCGCCGATGAGGAGCACCCACGCGAGCGCGAGGAAACGCGTCGAGGGCTCGCGCGCGAGGAAGACGAGCCCGGCGAGCCAGACCGGCCAGAACAGCACGCCGGTGATCAGCAGCTCCTGCCCGAGGAACGCGAGCGGCGAGACGACGACGTTCTTGCCGTGCTGGCCGTTGCGCAGCAGCTCGAGCATCGGCAGCCCGTGCGCCGCCTGCCACAGCGCGCTCGGCAGCGCGATCAGCACGCAGAGCGCGAGCGCGCCGCGAAACCAGCGCGATGCGAGCGCGCGCCGCTCGGGAAGCACCAGCACCGCGGCGACGAGCGCGGCGCCGAAGAACACCGTGCTGTACTTCATCTCGAGCCCGATCCCGAGCGCCGCGCCGGCGACCAGCCACCAGCGCGGATCGGCGCCGCGCACGACGCACAGCACCGCGTACGCCGCGAGCGTCCACAGGAACGGCAGCCCTTCGTCGGTCCCGACCTTGCCGCCGAAGCTCGCGAGCACCGGCGAGAGCGCGACGACGATCGCGGTCAGCACGCGCGCGAACGCCCCGCCGCGGAGCTCCGCCGCCAGCGCGATCGCGACGAACACCGCCGCGGCGGCGAACAGCGCCGGCACCGCGCGCAACAGCACCAAGGAATGCCCGGCCAGCTGCGTGAGCGCCGCGAGCAGCGGGACCAGCGGCGGCTGGTCGACGTAGCCCCAGTCCGGCCGGAAGCCGCACATGATGAAGTACAGCTCGTCGCGGAAGAATCCGTAGTGCGGATTCGCGGCGAGGTGGAACAGGAACGTCGCCCCAGCCGCGATCCAGGCGAAGCGGATCATGTCGAGCGAGGCATCCCCAGCACGCTGCGGCCCACGTAGGCCAAGATGAGGTTGTTCGAGAGCGGTGCAACCGTGTACAGGCGCGTCTCGCGCGCGATCCGCTCGACGTCGTAGTCGGCGGCGAAGCCGTTGCCGCCGAGCGCGTCGATCGCGGCGTTCGCGGCTTGCCAGGAGGCTTCGCT
>DATHLL010000570.1:0-4820 GCA_035488195.1 Candidatus Elarobacter sp.
CGTAGGAGCGTCGACTTGCCCGCGCCGTTCGGGCCTAACACCGCGACGAACTCGCCCGCGTGGACGTCCACGTCGACGCCGCGCAACACCTCGATCGCGCCGTATCCGGCGCGCAAGTCGCGGACTTCGAGCATCGCGCGCTCGGTCATCGGAGCGATCTCGCGCCGCGGCTTTCACGACGCCGGCTCACCGCGCCGGCCTCATGACGCCGTCCCGAGATAGGCGGCGATCACTGCGGGATCGTTGCGGACCGTTTCCACGTCGCCGTCGGCGATGATGCGGCCGAAGTTCAGAACGATCACGCGTTCCGAGAGCGCCATGACGAGCTTCATGTCGTGCTCGATCAAGAGCACCGTCGTTCCGGCGTCGCGAAGCGCGACGAGATCCTCGTGGAGCCGGCGGCGTTCGTCGTGGTTCAGGCCGGCGGCGGGCTCGTCGACGAGCAGCAGCCACGGATCCGAAGCGACCGCGCGCGCGAGCTCGACGCGGCGGCGGTCTCCGAACGGGAGATCCTTCGCAACGACGTCCGCCAGATGAACGAGGCCCAGGCGCGTCAGGACCGCGCGCGCACGATCCGGGACCGCACGGCCGCGGAGGCGCGTGACGCCGGCGGCGACATTCTCGAGCACCGTCATCTCGTCGAACAGGCGGGCGTTCTGGAACGTGCGGCCGACGCCGAGCGCGGCGATCCGGTGCGGCTGCCGTCCCGCGACGTCGACGCCGCAGATCGCGACGCTGCCCGCGGTCAGACGGCCGATCCCGCAGATCGCGTTGAACAGCGTCGTCTTCCCCGCGCCGTTCGGGCCGATCACCGAGGTTAAGGTGCCCGGCCGGAGCGTGAACGAGACGTCGTCGACCGCGACGAGACCGCCGAACCGCTTCGTCACCTTGCGCACGACGAGCGGCTCGCCGGACGGCGCGTGCACCGCGGCCGGCTCGCCCGATGTGGCTTCGCCGAACGCTGCGGGACCCGGCGAACGTGTACGATCTCCGCGGTTCGCCGTACCGGCCGATGCAGCGCCGGCGACGCGGCGGCGGCGGGCGCGTGCCGCGGGCGCGCGAAGCACGCCGAGCAATCCCGCGGGCGCGAAGACGACGAAGCCGATCACCAGCGCGCCGTACGCGACCTCGCGCCAGTTGTCGTACTGGTGGCCGACGACGTTCAGAAAGCCGATCAGCGCCGCGCCGAACAGCGCGCCCGCGACGAGCCCGCTCCCGCCGAGCACGACCATCAGCAGAAAGTCGACCGACAAGGCGACGCCGACGGCGTCGGGGTTCACCAGCCCGAGGAACGCCGCGAACATCGCGCCGCCCGCCGCGGCCAGCGCGCCGGCGTACGCGAACGCCGCGATCTTGTAGCGCCGCGTCGGGACGCCGACCGCTTCGGCCGCGAGCTCGTCGTTGCGGATCGCCTCGAACGCGCGCCCGGCGCGCCCGCGCAGCATCGTGAGCGTGATCAGCGCGACGGCGAGCGCGACCACCCACGCGCCCCAGTACGCGGGGTAACCGTTCAGCGTCACCGCACCGAGCGCCGGATACGGAATCCCGGTGATCCCGCTCGCGCGGCCGAGCACCGGCGAGGCATGGAACACGCCGACCGCGATCAGCCCGAACGCGAGCGTCGCCATCGCGAGATAGTGCCCACGGAAGCGCAGCGCGACGAAACCTAGCCCGACGCCGACCAGCGCCGCGACGAGGATCCCGGCCGGCGCCGCGAGCCAGAACGACCATCCGCGATCGACGGTGAGATAGCCGACCGCGTACGCGCCGATCCCGAAGAACCCGGCCTGCCCGACCGAGATCTGGTTCACGTTCCCGAGCAGCACCGAAAGCCCGATCGCCGCCGGCGCGAAGATCGCGACGTACGTTCCCGCCTGCACGAGCCCCGCGTCGCCGCGCGCGACGACGCCGAACGCGACGACGAGCACCGCGAACGCGGCCAGCATCCGCGCGTCGTCGCGCAGCCGCGCGGTCAATCGCGCACCGCGTCGCGCCGCCCGAAGAGCCCTTGCGGCCGGAGCAGCAGCATCACGAGCAACACCGCGTACACCAGCGGCTCGGCGACGTCGTTGCCGAACTGCGTCGTCGCGAGCGACTCCAGCACACCGACGACGAGCCCGCCCGCGACGCACCCGACCGGCCACTCGAGACCGCCCAGGATCGCCGCGACGAATCCCTTGATCGTCAGCGCGAACCCGCCCGCGCCGCCGACGAGCGTGATCGGCCCGATGATCGTGCCGGCGTACGCCGCGAGCGCGATCCCGAGGCCGACGCTGATCGCGCGCGCCGAACGCACGTCGATCCCGATCAGGCGCGCGCCGAGCGGGTTGTCGGCCGCCGCGCGAATCGCCTTGCCGTAGTAGGTGCGCTCGAAGAACGCGTACAGCGCGGCGAGCGCGAGCAGCAGCAGCGCGAAGACCCAGATCGCGCCGGCCGACACGAACGTCTCGGTGCCGCCGGCCGAAAGGGTGAGGTTCGGCCCGGGGAAGTTCCGCGCGGGATGCGGCTCCGAGCCCCAGCCGGGGATCAGCGCGTGCCCGTACAGCAGCACGAACACCGCGCCGATCGTCGCGATCGTCGCGCCGGTCTCGCCGCCGCGGCCCGCTGGGCGCAGCACGAGCCGCTCGAACGCGAGCCCGAGCACGAACCCCGCCAGCACCGCGGCGAGGAGCCCGATCCACACCGGCGCGTTCAGCGCTTCGACGACGCTGAACGCGACCAGACCGCCGACGACCGCGAACTCGCCCTGCGCGAAGTTCACCACGCGCGTCGCGCGCAGCACGATGTGGATCCCGAGCGCGATCAGCCCGTACTCGCTGCCGACGGTCAGCCCGGAGATCAGCAGCTGCAGCACGCGGCTAGGCTCGCGCCGGGTTCGCGCGGGCGATCAGGGGTTGCCCCAGGTGCCGTTGTTCGCTTTCGCGATGTGCACGTCGCCGGGGACGAGCCCGTTGTGATCGGACGGCGAGAACTTGTACGTCCCGTCGACCAGCGGCAGCTCCTTGCCGGCCTCGAGCGCGCTCGCGAGGCTCCGCCCGTCGGTCTTCCCCTTCGCTTCGCGCAGCGCGGCGAAGATGATCTGCACCGCATCCCAGCCGTTCGCCGCGAACGAGACCACCGGCTGGTGGTACTCGCGATCGTACAGCGCGGAGAACGCGCGCTGCTCGGCGCTCGGCGCGCCCGCGAGCGGCGAGGCCGAGTAGACCTCGCCCGCCGCCCCGCCGCCCGCGACGTTCAGGATCGCCGGCGAGAGGATCCCCGACGAGCCGAGGATCGGCACGTTCAGCCCCAGCGTCCGCGCCGCTTTGATCGCGAGCCCCGGCGTCGTCGTCGCGCCCCACAGCACGACCGCGTCGGGCTTCGCGCCGCGCAGCTTCACGATCTGCGCGGTGAAGTCGGTCGCGGTCCCGGGATAGCTCTCGTCGCCGACGACGTTCAGCCCGAGCGCCTTCGCCTCGGCGGCCGCGATCGTCGCGCCGCCGCTGCCGTACAAATTCTCGTCGTGGAGGATCGCGACGTTCTTCGCATGCAGCCGCGACTTCGCGTACGTCAGCAGCGAGACGGCCTCGAGCTGGTCGCGCGGGTTGACCTGGAAGACGTGCTTCACCACCCCGCGCGGCGTCGACCACAGCGACGCGGTCGGCGTCGAGTAGACCTGCAGGACGTTCGCCGCGCCGGTCACGCGCGCGACGGCGGCGCTCGTGTCGGTGCGCGATCCGCAGAAGATCGCGACGTGGCCGCTGGCGATCATCTGCGTCGCGAGCTGCGCCGCGACGTCGGCCTTCGCGCCGTCGTCGACGACGTCGATCTGGACCGGGCGGCCGTTGATCCCGCCGTGCGCGTTCACCTCGCGCTCCGCCAGCTTCACCGCGTTCGACTCCGGGACGCCGAGCGGCGCCGAGGGCCCGCTGGTCGAGAGGATCGCGGCCAGCTTGATCGGCTCCGGCGCGGCGCTGAGCGGAGCGGGCGCGGCGCCCGCGGCGAGCGCCGCGACGCAGGCGGCGGCGAGCGCGGTGACGAGCGTTCTGGTCATGCGAATCCTCCAGCAGGAATCCGAGCGGCGCTGGACCGCAACGTAGCACCACGGGAACGTTCTGTCAAACAACCTTTCACCGCAAGCCGGAGACCGCGACGATGAGCACCGCCCTCGACATCGACCTCGACGCGCTGAGCGCGATCGACGTCCACGTCCACGCGCACGCCGCCGAGGGCGAGGAGACGGAGGCCGCCGGCGCCGCGCGGCGCTACTTCGGCGACGCGAGCGTTCCGCTCGGGCTGGACGGGATCGCCGCGTACTACCGCGAGCGGAACATGGCGTGCGTCGTGTTCACCGTCGACGAGCGGCTCACCGGGCGGCCGATGTTCCCGAACGACGGCGTCCTGGCGGCGGCGCGCGCGCATCCCGAAACGCTGATCCCGTTCGCCAGCGTCGACCCGATGCGCGGCCCGGAGGCGCTCGCCGAGGCCGAACGGCTGATCGCCGCCGGCGCGCGCGGCTTCAAGCTGCACCCGCCGCTGATGGAGTTCGCGCCGAACGACCGGCGCGCGTACCCGTTCTACGAGCTCGTGCAGGCCGCGGGGCTGCCGGTCATTTTCCACACCGGCCACAGCGGGATCGGGACCGGGATGCGCGGCGGCGGCGGCGTGCGGCTGAAGTACGGCCACCCGATGCCGATCGACGACGTCGCGGTCGACTTTCCCGATCTCACGATCGTGATGGCGCACCCGTCGTTCCCGTGGCAGGACGAAGCGATCTCGGTCTGCCTGCACAAGCCGCGCGTCTACATCGACCTCTCCGGCTGGTCGCCGAAGTACTTCTC
>DATHLL010000571.1:0-7100 GCA_035488195.1 Candidatus Elarobacter sp.
CCAGCTCTACGGGCTCGGGGAGTTCACGACGCCTGCGAACGGCGGAAACACCTCCAGGATCGGGCTCGACGCCTCCGTGCCGGTGACCGCGACGTCATCGTTCGTGGCGACGCTGCATCCCGACTATTCCAACGTCGAGATCGACCAGCAGACGATCGCGCCGAGCGCCTTCCCGCGCCAGTTTGCAGAAGTCCGGCCCTTTTTCACCCAGGTCAATCCGAACTTCAACAATTCGCTGGCGTGCCTGAACTGTCCGCAGACGCTCTACACGCCCGCGATCCCGACGTTTCGGGACGGCTTCGCCTACGAAGGGACCGCAGGGCCCCTCTCCTTCTCTGCGTTCGACACCGATACGCGGGACCGCACGGACAACGCGCAGACGGTGACCTACGTGAAACAGGACGCGAGCCGGGTCGAGCAGTTGGGAGTCCAGCGCGTCTCGGTCAACGTACCGGGATTCGAGAACACCGCGACGACCGTGGCGAGCGGGTACGAAAACCAGCACAGCCATATGCTCGCATATCTGAACGCCGGCGAGGTGACCGGCACCGGGATCAACACGCGTCTCGCCCGTTACCTCGAGTACGGCCTAGGATACCAGACGAAGACGACGACCGCAATCTTCGACATGCAGACGGTCGGCCGGCAGTTCTTCCCTGCGGACGGTTTCGTCAACCAGGTCGACATCCGCGGGTTCTCGTTTTTCGGCGGAAGGACGATCAACTTCTCGTCGAGCGCGCCGCTGCACGACATCGTGATCAACGGGTACGACGACGTGTACCGCGATCACCACGGCCGGCTCGCGCAAGTGCAACAGGGTGGCCAAGTCAACTTCGACTTCCACGATTTGCTGTCGCTTCACGTGTTCGGCGGTTACCATGCGTACCGGACGTTCGCCGGCGAGCTGCTGCCGTTCGCGAACACGGGCGCGTCGCTCGGCTACAAGCTCAGTACGTCGACGCCGCAGTCGATCAGTTTTTCGGGAGGCCCGTTCTATCACGGCAACCTCACGTCATGGTCGTACGTCTCGACGATCCCGGCTGGGCGCGGTCTCAGCTTGAACGCCGAAGCCGACGAGAATCTGTACGTGCCCAGGGTCGCGGCCGAACCGGTGAGCCGGCAATGGCTCGAGCGCGTCGCGCTCGACTGGCAGTTCAGCAAGGTCGCGTCGGCCGACGTCGGGCTTCGAAGGATCATCGGGCGAAATCTGCCCAACGCGTTCAGCACGCCCGATCTTCCGACCGCCGCCGCTCCGCTCGGCGTTGTGAACGGGTTCTCCCCGTTCGACTACGTGAGCGCGACGAACGTCAGCTTCGCGGTACACGTCTTGCTCAAGCGCCAAGAGTTCTATTTCGTGTACGGCGATCCGAACAGTTTGACGACGACCCCGGCGCTGTATATCAAGTGGATTCATTACTGGGGCGCCGATAAGGGCACGTAGGTCGAGAGCGGTGTCGACTCTGCGTGCCAGCAGCTACACGATCTACGTCCCGCTCGAGAGCTCCGAAGCGGTGCTGCTGGTTCACGGTTACACCGGCGCGTGCGATCTGGTCTCCGCCGCCGTCGCCGCGTACGTGCATTCGCTGGCTCCGGCACCGCCCCAGCCGCTGTACGGCGCGTGGCGCCGCGATGCGCCGCCGTCGCCGGCCGCGCGACCGTCCGCTGCCACGATCGAACGGCTATCTCGGCGCGGTTTCCTCACGGCCAAGTCGGTCGCCGAAGAGGAGAACTGGTTCGTTCGGTACGTCAGGGCCTCGCACCAGCGTGAGCTCACGCGCGCGCCCGACTATGCGATCGTTCCGACGTACGCCTGCAACCTGCAATGCGAGCGCTGCCGCCCCGGAGAGCCGGACGAGGCGCCCGCGATCATGGCCGAGGAAACGCTCGCCGCCGTCATCCGGGCCGTGAAAGCTCTCGATGCGGACGCGACGCCGCCCGCAGCGTCGCCGCGGACGCTATGGCTGATCGGCGGCGAGCCGCTCTTGGCTCGCTGCAGACCGATCGTGGAGAGAATCGTCGCTGAATTCGGGCGGCTGCCGGGTTTCGAGATCGGCGCGCTAACGAACGCGACGGAGCTCGACGCGTACGCCGATCTGCTCGGTCCTGGCATGATCGCGTCGCTGAACGTGGCGCTCTCGGCCTCTCCGGAGGACCACCAGCGCCGTCTCCGGGGCGCGGTATCATCCGGCGGCCACGACGAGGTCATCGCGAACGTAAAGCTCGCGCAACGCCGCGGCGTCCGCGTGCGCGTCTGTGCGGGGGAGCAGGCTCTGAACGAGGCGGGCGTATCGATCGCCCCGGCGTCCGGGACTCGGCTGACCGCGCTCGCACGGGACCTGCTCTCCGGAAAAGGCGACCGCAGTCGCGAGCGGACCGCGTTTTGCGCGGCGAGCGCGACGATGTACGTCTTCGATCCCTTCGGGGACGTCTATGCGTGTTGGGACCGCATCGGAAATCCGGCCGTTAGAACCGGGCTCGTGCTCGGCTCGGGCCGGGTTGTGCTGACCGGATTCCACCGCCTCTGGCGAGAGCGAACCGTCGTCTCGAACCGCGTCTGCAAGAGTTGTGCGTTCGCGCTGTATTGCGGGGGCGGCTGTGCAGCGGCCGCCGAGAACCGTTCCGGCACGATCTTTGCCGATCACTGCGACGCGTTCGCCGAGCGGTTCCGTCGTGCCGTCACGGGCGAGCTGACCCGGCTTACGGGCGCGGGCTAGCCCTTCGAAAGCTCGTTGGGGCCCGCAGATCGCCGCTTCGCGCGACCGCGACGCCGGCGTCGCGAACCTCCTGCAGCGCGCGCTCCTCGTCGCCGGGCTGCACGTTCACCGCCGCGGCGGCGTCCTCGATCACGACGACGTCGAAGCCCGCGGCTTTCGCGTCGAGCGCCGTCGCCTTGACGCAGTAGTCGGTCGCGAGCCCGCACACGAAGATGCGCCGCACGCCGTGCTCGCGCAGATCGCTCTCGAGCGACGTGGCGGCGAAGCCGCTGTAACCGTCGGTCAGCCGGTCCGTCCCCTTGTCGACGACGACGTCGACGTTCTCGAGGTTCAGCCGCGGGTCGAACGCGGCGCCGTGCGTCTCGGCGACGCAGTGCACCGGCCACGGCCCGCCGTACTGCGCGTACGAGGAGTGATCGGCCGGGTGCCAGTCGCGCGTGGCGTAGACACGCGCGAAGCGCGGCGCGAGCTCGTCGATCGGGTCGAAGATGCGCTCGCCCTCCGCGACGCCGAGCGCCCCGCCGGGCAAGAAGTCGTGCTGGACGTCGACGATGACGAGCGCGTCGTCGGGCCGGATCTCGTATGTGGCGGTCATGTCGGTTTCCTCGCACCCTTCGACAAGCTCAGGGTGACGAATGGTGGCACCCGGCTCATGCGGCGACGATGTTGAGCAGCTTGTCGGCGACGAAGATCCGCTTGCGGACCTGCTTGCCGTCGATCTGGGCCAGCACGGTCGGCTCGCGCATCGCCAGCGCGAACGCGTCGTCCTCGGCGATCCCGGGCGGCGTCTGGATCCGCGCGCGCACCTTCCCGTTCACCTGCACGACCAGCGTGATCTCGCCGACCGCGAGCGCCGCCGGATCGGGATCGATCCAGCGCTCCAGGTGGACGCTGCGCTCGTAGCCCATCCGCGACCACAGCTCGTCGGCGAGGTGCGGCGCGAACGGCGCGAGCACGATCGGCAGCGCGTGCACGGCGTAGCGCACCGCCGGATCGTCCGCGGCGCCCGGCTCGCGCAGCGCCGCGGTGAGCTGGTTCACCAGCTCGTCGAGCTTCGCGGTGGTGACGTTGTAGTGGAAGCGCCGGGTCTCCGTCTCGCTCTTCCCGGAGTCGAGCGCGACGTGCAGCGCGCGCACCAGCTCGCGCTGCGCGTCGCCGCGCAGCTCCGGCAGCCGGTCGAGCGGCACCGTGCGCGCGACGCCGGTCAGCGGCTCGGCCGCGCGCCAGACGCGCTGCACGAAGCGGACGCGGCCGATGATCCCCTCGTCGGTCCAGTCCAGCGTGTCCTCGGGCGGCGCCGCCTTGAGCAGGAACAGCCGCATCGCGTCGACGCCGAAGCGGTCGACGGTCTCGTCGATCCCGACGACGTTCCCTTTCGACTTCGACATCTTCTCGCCGTTGTAGATCAGCAGCCCCTGGTTGAACAAACGCGTGAACGGCTCGTCGTCGCCGCTCAGCATCCCGGAGTCGACCATGAACATCGTCCAGAAGCGCGCGTACAGCAGGTGCAGCACGGCGTGCTCCGCGCCGCCGATGTACTGGTCGACCGGCATCCAGCGCGACGCCTTGGCGTGGTCGAACGGCTTCTCGGTGTTCTTCGGATCGAGATAGCGCGCGAAGTACCAGGACGAGTCGACGAACGTGTCCATGGTGTCCGGATCGCGGATCGCCGCCCCGCCGCAGCGCGGGCAGGTCGTGTTCGAGAACGACGGATCGTTCGCCAGCGGCGAGCCCTGCCCGGTGAACTTCACGCCTTTCGGCAGCAGCACCGGGAGCTGCTCGTCCGGCACCGGGACGATCCCGTCGTGTTCGCAGTACACCATCGGGATCGGCGTGCCCCAGTAGCGCTGCCGCGAGACCAGCCAGTCGCGGATGCGGTAGCTGACGGTGGTCTTGCCGCGGCCCATCGCCTCGAGCCGCGCCGCGATCGCGCGCCGCGCGTTCGCCGACTTCATCCCGATGTACTCGCCCGAGGCGATCAGCTTGCCGTTCTCGACGTACGCGGCTTCCAGCGGCGCGCGCAGCGTGCCGTCGGGCGTGGTGATTACCTGCGCGATCGGCAGCGCGTGCTTCTTCGCGAAGTCGAAGTCGCGCTCGTCGTGCGCAGGGACGCCCATCACGGCGCCCGTGCCGTACTCGGCCAGCACGTAGTTGGTCACCCAGATCGGGACGCGCTCGCGCGAGAGCGGGTTGATCGCGTACGCGCCGGTCGGGACGCCGGTCTTCTCCATGAGCTGCGTGCGCTCGAGCTCGCTCTTGCTCTTCAGCGAGTCCGCGAACTCCTCGACGCGCTTGCGCGACTTCGGCATCCGCTCGAGGATCTTCGCGACGACCGGGTGCTCCGGCGCGACGGCGACGAACGTCATGCCGAAGACGGTGTCGATCCGCGTCGTGAAGACCTCGATCTGCGCCTCGACGTTCTCGACGTCGAGCGAGAACGTCACGCCCTCGCTCTTCCCGATCCAGTTGCGCTGCATCGTCTTGATGCGCTCGGGCCAGCCGTCGAGCCGGTCGAGCCCGCGCAGCAGCCGTTCGACGTAGTCGGTGATCTTTAGGAACCACTGCGCGAGGTTGCGCCGCTCGACCGCGGCGCCGCAGCGCCAGCACTTCCCGTTCTCGACCTGCTCGTTCGCGAGCACGGTCCGGTCGACGGGACACCAGTTCACCGGCGCCTCGCGTTTGTATGCGAGGCCGCGCTCGAACATGCGGACGAAGAACCACTGGTTCCAGCGGTAGTAATCGGGCAGGGAGGTCGCCAGCTCGCGCGTCCAGTCGTAGCTGGTCCCCATCAGCCGGACCTGGCGCTGCATGTTGCGGATGTTCTCGAGCGTCCACGTCTCGGGATCGATCCCGCGCTGGATCGCCGCGTTCTCCGCCGGCAGCCCGAATGCGTCCCAGCCCATCGGGTGGACGACGTTGTAGCCGCGCATGCGGTGGATGCGCGCGACCGCGTCGCCGAGGGTGTAGTTCTTCGCGTGCCCGACGTGCAGATCGCCGGACGG
Source organism: Candidatus Elarobacter sp. (assembly GCA_035488195.1). Lineage (GTDB taxonomy): Bacteria > Vulcanimicrobiota > Vulcanimicrobiia > Vulcanimicrobiales > Vulcanimicrobiaceae > Vulcanimicrobium. The sequence continues at coordinate 5,717 of DATHLL010000571.1, forward strand.
GTACGGAAGCATCTCGAGGACGTAGTACTTCGGGCGCGGGTCGTCGTCGCGCGCGACGTAGATGCCGTCGCGCTCCCAGCGCTCCTGCCAGGCGCGCTCGACGGCGCGGTAGTCGTACGGTCTCTCCTCGGGCATGAACCCTGAGTCTACACCAAGGCCGCGCCCAAGCCTAGTGGATTCGCCTCCGGCGAATCCTTCGCGTTCGGTCCTTCGGACCGAGCCGCAGGCGCCGAGCTGGACTTGCCGAGGGCGGGGCTGCGCGTGATGGGGTGGGCGTGAAGCAGTACCTCCCTGTCCTGGTTGCCGCCGCCGTGGGCGCGTTCGTCTTGCTGCGGCCGCTCCCGCCGCCCGCCGCGACGACCGCCGGTGCAGGCGCGTGGTCGGTGGCGGACTCCGGTCTCCAGGACAAACACGGCCGCCGCACGCCGCCGCCGCGCGCGATGGTGTACGTCGCGGGCGAGGTCGTGCGCGCGGGCGTCTACCCGGTCGGTCCGGAAGCGCGCGTGCGCGACGCGCTCGCCCTCGCGGGCGGCGCGAAGGCCGGCGCCGATCTCGTCGCGGTCAACCTCGCCGCGCACGTGGCGGACGGCGACGAGATCGTCGTCCCCGTCCGCGGCGCGGAGCCGGCGAGTTCCGCCACGGCGGGTCTGCGCAGCGGCCGGCGGCGGCGCCGCGGGCATCGTCAGTCCGCCGGCTTCGGCGACGTCTCGGGCGGCGCACTCTCTGCCGGGCGGCCGGACTCGCGCGGGAGCGGCTCCGCACGCACGCCCGGTGAGGGGAAGCGCCGTCGCGGGCACGCGCGCGGCGCGCCGCCGCCGGCCGGCCAGATCGACGTGAACACGGCCGATGCGGACACGCTGGCAACGATCCCCGGGATCGGCGGCGGGCTCGCGGAGCGCATCGTCGCATTCCGCGAAGCGAACGGTCCGTTCGCGTCGGTCGACGAGCTCCTCGACGTCGCCGGCATCACCGACCGCCGCCTCGAGGCGATCCTCCCGTACGTGGTCGCGCGCTGAGATGCGAGCGAATGTCGCCGATCGCGTCCGTCTCGCCTGGAACACCGCGCGGTTCTTTCTCCGCATGCTGATCGAATACGCCGGGACGGTGTGGTTGCTCGGGCTTGCGCCCCTTCTGGCCCATCTCGCGGCATCGTCGAAGGGCGGCGCATACGAATGGGTCGCGGCCGACCTCTGGCTCTTCGTGATGGTTCTCGGTGGAAACGTCGCGATCGAAGCCTTCAAGGACCGCGAATCCGACGGCCCCTCGCGTCCGCTGGCCGCGATGCTGGGCGTCCTCATGATGGTCTCCGGCGCGTGGTCGTATGGCGTTCTCGAGAGCCGCAGCCCTCGGTTCGATTCGGTGCTGCGTCTCTACGTGTACCGTG
>DATHLL010000572.1:0-4464 GCA_035488195.1 Candidatus Elarobacter sp.
GCCCGACCTGCTCTCGCGCCACCTCGCGCATCACGAGAAGCCCGGCGTGCGCGCCGTCGTCGGGATGGAAGTGCAGGTCGGCTCGTACGAGGACTATCTCGCGAAGCGCGCCGACCGCACGAAGCGCGATCCGCTGCACGGAGAGTCGCCGAAGCGCCTCTCGTGGCTGTACTTCCTCACCGGGAACGCCTCCGCGCCGCGCGCCGAGCTCGACCGCGTCGGCCGCTTCGACGAGGACTTCACCGGCTACGGCCACGAGGATCTCGAGCTCGGCTACCGCCTGCAGCACGGCGGCGTGCCGATCGTCTACGAACCGCGCGCGGTCAACTACCACTGGCATCCCGTCCCGTGGGACGAGCAGCAGCGGAAGTACGAGCTCGCGGGGCGGTCGACGGTGCGTTTCTACCGCAAGCATCCGGCGTTCGACGTGAAGCTGCGGCTCGGGATGACGCCGCTCTCGCTCGCGCTGCACGACGCCGTCGAGCGCGTGCCCTCGCTGAAGACGTGGATCGAGAGCGGCGCGAACCGGCCGGGTCTCGCGCGCACGCTCTCGTACCAGTACCACTACCTCACCGGGGTCAAGGCCGCTCTTCGTGGATAGTCCGCTCGTTCCGCGCGTCACCTGCGGCGCGCTCACCGCGCCCGACGCGGGCAAGACCGTCGAGCTCGACGGCTGGGTCCATCGCCGCCGCGATCACGGCGGCTTGATCTTCATCGACGTCCGCGACCGCTGGGGGATCACGCAGGTGATCTTCGACCCTTCGCACGCCGAGACGTTCGCGCTCGCCGAGACGCTGCGCAGTGAGGACGTCGTGCGCGTGCGCGGCGTCGTGCGCCGCCGCCCCGCGGGGACGGAGAACCCGAAGCTCGCGACCGGCGAGATCGAGGTTCCGGCCGATGCGCTGGAGATCCTGAACCGCTCCGAGACGCCGCCGTTCGTGATCGCCGCCGAAGAAGAGCCGGGCGAGGACGTGCGTCTGCGCTACCGCTATCTCGACCTGCGCCGCCCGCGGATGCAGCGCAATCTCACCGTGCGGCACAAGATCGTCAAGGCGATCCGCGACTACTTCGACGCGAACGGCTTCCTCGAGATCGAGACGCCGATCCTGATCAAGTCGACCCCGGAAGGCGCGCGCGACTACCTCGTCCCCTCGCGCGTCCACCGCGGAACGTTCTACGCGCTGCCGCAGTCGCCGCAGATCCTCAAGCAGCTCCTGATGATCGGCGGGCTCGGCCGGTACATGCAGATCGCGCGCTGCTTCCGCGACGAGGACGCGCGCGCCGACCGCCAGCCGGAGTTCACGCAGGTCGACGTCGAGATGACGTTCGTCACGCAAGAGGACGTCGTGCAGATGATGGAAGGCGCGATGCGCTTCGTCTGGCAGACCGCGCTCGGCGAGACGATCCCCGACCCGCTGCCGCGGCTGACGTACGCCGAGGCGATGCGCCGCTTCGGCTCAGACAAGCCGGACCTGCGGTTCGGGCTCGAGCTGACCGACGTCGCGGATCTGTTCAAGGGCGGCGCGTTCGGGCTGTTCGCGGGGCTGGCGGAGAGCGACGCGAACCGCGTGATCGCGCTGCGCTGGCCGGGCGGCGCGTCGCTCTCGCGGCGCGACTTCGACGCGCTGACCGAGCTCGCGAAGAGCTTCGGCGCGAAAGGGCTGGCGTATATCTCGTTCGCGCCCGACGGCGTGAAGGGCTCGATCGCGCGCTTCGTCGACGAATCGCTCGCGGCGAAGCTGCGCGAGCGCACCGGCGCCGAGGACGGTGACGCGATCCTCTTCGCCGGTGACGCTGCACGCACGGCGTCCGACGTCGCCGGAAAGCTGCGGCTCGAGATCGGCGAGCGGCTCGGGCTGCGCAAGGCCGGCGAGTTCGCGTTCTGCTGGGTGCTCGGGTTTCCGCTCTTCGAGCGCGACGAAGAGACGGGCGAGATCACGTTCTCGCACCACCCGTTCACCGCGCCGCTTCCCGGTCAGGAGGCGCTCTTCGAGACCGACCCGCTGGCGATCACCGCGCAGCACTACGACCTCGTGCTGAACGGCTCCGAGCTCGGCAGCGGCTCGATCCGCAACCACACCGCCGAGTTCCAGGAACGCGTCTTCAAGCGCCTCGGGCTCACCCAGGAGCAGATCGACGACCGGTTCGGGTTCTTCATGGAGGCGCTGCGCTACGGCGCGCCGCCGCACGGCGGGATGGCGCTCGGGATCGACCGCATCGTGATGATCGCCTGCGGCGAGCCCGGCATCCGCGACGTCCTCGCCTTCCCGAAGAACCAGATGGCCCGCGACGTCATGATGGACGCCCCGTCGACCGTCCCCGATCAAGCGCTGCGAGAAGTGGGCCTGCGCGTCGTCCAGCCGCCGTCGAGCTGATCTCGTTCTGCGGAGTCTGGAGATGCCACGTCGTCAGAGCTTTCGCTGGATGTCCGGCGGTAGCCGCGTCGCCGAGTGCTCCTTATGGAGCCACGCGAACGCCAGCCAGCCCGCGATCGCGAGCACGATGACCGCGAACACGAGCTTCGTCGCGAGATCGTCGCCGCCGCGGTTGGAGCGGCGAAAGCGTGCGTCGTTCTCTTCGATCTGCCGCTGGCTGGGCATCCGGCTCGGGCCAAGAAAAGCCACGGCGGTTGATACCGCGGCGGCGGGCCGGGGTTACGCCGGGCTCTGCGGCGGCTGGCGTAGTCCTACCGTCGCGCCGTTGGCGTCTTTGACGCTTGCGACGAGCAGCCCATACGCGACGTCGGTGATCGGCTGCACGACGGTGCCGCCCGCGGCTTCGAGCGCTTTCACGCTCGCCGCGATGTCGGTCACCGTCCAGTAGGCGAGCGCGCCGGATTGGCGTCCGTCGCGGTTCGGGATCAGCCCGATCTCCATCTCGCCGCTCTTGTAGCCGACGTACTGCGGTGAGTCGACGTACGGTTCGGCTCCGATGAGCGCGCCGAAGAACCGTTTGGCCGCGGTGAGATCCGCCGCCGGATAGATGATCAGGGAGACGTCGTTCAAGATTCCGTACTCCTTCCGGCTCAGTGAAACGTGAAGCCACGGCGGTTCATACCGTCGTGGCGCGGCCGGGTGACGTTGGAGCGGGGGTGCGGTTCAGAAGGGGTGGACGTCGCGGCGCGTCTCGCGGAAGAGCATCTTCTTGTTGAGCTCGCGCAAGGCGTCGATCGACTTCTTGTGCTCGTCGGAGCGGCCGTACTTGTTGGCGGCCCGCAGCGAGGCGTCGAGACTCCGCTCGCGTGCCGCGTATACGAGGAAGGCGCTGAGGTCGCGGTCGTCGATGCGGAAGTTCATGGTGCGCGCACATATACCCGCCGCGCGCGGTGCTATGCACGCTTGCGCGCGCGAAGAACCGGCGCCCACGATTCGTGATGCCGATTACGCGCTCGATTGGTTGACGTGCCTCACAGACACGTGGGCCACGTCGCACGTTCGATACCCCAAACTAGGGGTGTTGAACCTAGGATTTCGTTAGGACTGAATTACCAACGCGCGCGCTCGCGCGAAGATCGCGTCGAGCATCGGCTCGGTCAGTACGCCCGTGTTCGTGTTCTGGCGGCTCGGGTGATACGAAGCGAGCACCGTCACATCCGGGCGTCCCGGCAGGTCGACGCGCGTCTCCGCGCCGTGCGCGAAGGGCGCGCGCGGTCCGCGGTAGGTGCCGATCTCCTTGACCAGCGCGTGGACCGTGTCGTCGGCGATCTTGCCGAGGGTCACCACGACGCGCGCGTTCCGCAGTGCGGCGAACTCGTCGGTGAGGAACGGGAAGCAGCGCGCCCGCTGCTCGGGCGTCGGCTTGTTGGCGGGCGGCGCGCAGCGGACCGCGGCGGTGATGAACGCGTCGGTGAGGACCAGGCCGTCGCCGCGGTGCGAGGCGTTCGGCTGGCTGGCGAATCCGGCCCGGTGCAGCGCGCGGTAGAGCCACTCGCCGCTCCCGTCGCCGGTGAAGACGCGGCCGGTCCGGTTCGAGCCGTGCGCCCCCGGCGCGAGCCCGACCAGCACGACGCGCGCGTTGGGGTCGCCCCAGCCGGGGACCGGTCGCGCCCAGTAGTCGTGGTCGAGGAAGGCGCGCTTCTTCACGCGCCCGACCTCGGCGCAGTACGCGCGCAGCTCGGGACAGCGCCGGCACGCCACGACGCGCCTCTCGATCGTCTCGAGGTTCGGCATCGCGCGCCGCTTCGACGGCGGCGCGCCACTGCCCGCGATGTGCCGCCGGGCGGGGGCGGCGAGCGGCCGGTCCGAAGCGCCGCGCGTGCTCGCCTTCGACGGCTTCCGGCTCGACCCGCGCGCGCGGACGCTGGCCTTCCGCGGAACCGCCGTCCCGCTCCGCCCGCGCACCTTCGCGCTGCTCGAGCACTTCGCGCGCAACCCCGGGCGCACGCTCGGCAAGGACGAGCTCTTCGACGCGCTCTGGCCGAACGAGGACGTCGGCGAAGGGAACCTCTCGCAGCACGTCTTCACG
>DATHLL010000573.1:0-3633 GCA_035488195.1 Candidatus Elarobacter sp.
TGATCGCGCGGCGCTGAAGCTCTCGCGCGACGAGCTGCTCGACGGCGACGTCCCGGCCTCGCTCGCGGGCGTCGCTTCGGAGCTCGATCAGGCGCTCACGCGTGCGTCGGCGCGGACGTCCGCGGAACCCGACGCGCGCTAGCGCTCAGACCGGTTCGATCAGCAGCAGCTCGCCGGGCTCGAGCGGGTTCGCTTTGGCGAAGCCGGGGCCGAACTCGGCGACGGTGTGCGCGTTGCGCGCGCCGACGTAGAGCTTGTGCGGGGTCACGTTCGACTCGACTTTGACGACGCGGTTCTGCTTGTCCAGGAAGACGACGTCGAGCGGAGTGCGCATGCCGATCGTGTGGACGGCGCTGCAGTTCTCGAACCACAGACCCTCTTCGGGCGCGATCGAGCTGCGCGGGAGAAAGCCCACCGTGCGGTCGATCCAGCTGTCCGCGCGCCGGACGCGCCAGGCGAGCACGCGGCCGGTGTCCGCGTTGCGCACGAGCCACATCTTCATAGCGCGTTGAACGCCGTGAAGAGCGCGGTCGCCCCGATGAGGTACGGCGCGAACGCCAGCGGCTGCAGCGCCGAATCGCGCCGGAACTTCGCGTTCACCGCGGCGGCGAACGCGGCAAGCGCGAGGGCGAGGAGAGCGTTGGACGCGCCGAGGAGCGCGCCCGCGACGGCGGCGAGCTTCACGTCGCCCCAGCCCATACCCCGTCCGCGCGAAAGATACGCCGCGATCGAGAAGGGAACGGTGACGATCAGCGAGCTGACGACCATCCGCGGATCGTGCCAAGCGAACGCCATGATGGCGATGACCGCGAGCGGCCCCAGCGTGAAGACGTCGGGAACGACCCCACGCGCGACGTCGCAATACCAGGCCGCGACGAACGCGCCGGCGACGATCGCGACCAACCCGACCCGAGCGGGCGCACCGTGCGCGCCGGCGATCCCGCCGATCAGCGCCGCGCCCGCGACGAGCGCGACGACCGGCGGCACGCCCGACTTCGGCCCGTCGGCATACCCCTGCACGCGCGAACAGATCGCGGCGGCCGCGAGAACCCCGGCGATCGCCGCACAAGCGAACAGCAGCGCGCCGAGCGCGACGTGCGGGTTCATTTGCCGATCATCTGCGCGGCGACCGCGCCGAAGATCATCACGAACAGCGCCGGCAGCATGCACAGCGCCATCGGGAAGGTCATCGTGACGGGGAGCTGGTTGGCGATCTCCTCGGCGCGCATCATGCGGTGCTCGCGCGCGTCGGTCGCGAGCTGATCGAGGATCCCGGCGATGTCGCCGCCGAGCTTCTCCGCCTGCACGATCGCCGTGACGGTGGTGGTCAGCTCGACGACGTCGCAGCGCGCCGCCATCGCCGCGAGCGCCTCGGCGCGCGACCGGCCGACCCGAATGTCGGAGAGCGCCGCGAGCAGCTCGTCGCGGAACGGCCCGCGCACCGCGTCGACCGCCGCCGCGAACGCGCCGTTGAGCGCGATCCCGGCCTCGACGGTCGTCGAGACGAGATCGAGGAAGTCGGGCAGTGCGTTGCGGATCCGCTTCTTGCGCTCGGCGATCGCGCCGTCGAGCATCGAGGTCGGCGCGATCGCGCCGGCCAGCGCGAGCAGCACCGGAAGGAGGAACATGTAGACCTGGGTCTTGTGCAGCACGAACGGGACGAGCAGACCGACGAACAAACCGGCTCCCGACGCGACGATCGAGCGCATCATGTAGCGCCCCGGCGTGACCTTGTACCAGCCGGCCATCACCAGCCGCCGCTCGAGATTCGTGCGGCCGCGCTCGTCGAAGAAGCGCGCGAACAGGCCGAGCTCTTTCTGCCGGTCGGCCTCGGCGCCGGACTTGTCGAGCTGCGCGACGGTGCGCTCCACCGCCGACCGGTGGACGAGCATCGTGACGGCGAGGTAGCCGAGGATCGCGGCCGAGACGGCCGAGGCGAGGACGACGATCAGCAGCATCAGATCTCGAACTTCATGATGCGGCGCAGCATCATCACGCCGGCCAGCTCCAGCAGCACGACGAACACCATCACCAGGTGCCCGACGCCGGTGAAGACGAGCGCATGGCGCATCTTCGCGTTGAGCCCGATGATCAGCACGCCGACGATGATCGGCAGCAGCGAGATCACCCAGGCGGTCATGCGGCCCTCGGCGGTCAGCGCGCGCATCTTGCGGAAGACGCGGCGGCGCTCCTTGATCGTCCCGGCGAGATGCTCCAGCACCTTGGCGAGGTTGCCGCCGGTCTGCGACTGGACGCGGATCGCGCGCACCATCATCGCGCACTCGTCGCTCGGCATCCGGCGCGCGAGCCCGTCGAGCGCGTCGTGCACCGAGAGCCCGATGTTCGCCTGGCCGACGACGCGCATGAACTCGGTCTTCGCCGGATCGTCGAGCTCGTCGATCACGAGGACGAGGGACTGCCGCAGGCCGAGGCCCGCGCGCAGCCCGCTCGCCATCAGCCGCAGCACCAGTTCGAGCTGGTCCGCGAACTTTCCGAGGCGCTTGCGGCGCTTCTGCGCCACCATCTGCTCGGCGCCGCCGGCCGCGATCGTCAGCGCGATCGGGAACATCAGCGCGCCGATCAGCGGATTCGGGTGCACGAACATGACCAGCAGGAACCACAGCCCGACGCCGCTGCCGATGATCCCGAGCAGCACCTCTTCGGCGCGCACCCGCACGTCGGCTTGCTCGAGCGCGAGCCGGTACTGCTCGGCGAACGGGCGCAGCGGCGCGGTGATACGCTGCCAGAACGAGGCGAGGACCAGCCCGATCGTCCCGACGACGCCGATCATGATGGCGAACGGCAGAACGTTCACCATGAGGAGACCGCCGAGAGCTGGTTCGCCCCGAGATCGCTCAGCGCTTTGAGGTTGAACGAGACGCCGAACTCGCTGAAGCGCTTGAGGCAGTCCGGCTGGACGCCGGTGTACTCGAAGTGCCCGACGACCTTGTTGTTCTTGTCGAGACCGCGCTGCTTGTAGCGGACGATCTCCTGCATCGTGACGACGTCGCCCTCGAGCCCGGCGATCTCGGAGATCCCGACCACCTTGCGGCTGCCGTCGCGCATGCGCGCGATGTGGACGACCAGGTCGATCGCGCTGGCGATCTGGTCGCGGATCGCGCGGACCGGGAGCTCGAAGCCCGCCATCATCACCATCGTCTCGATGCGTGAGATCGCGTCGCGGGCGCTGTTGGCGTGGATCGTCGTCAGCGAACCGTCGTGGCCGGTGTTCATCGCCTGCAGCATGTCGAGCGCTTCGCCGCCGCGGCATTCGCCCACGATGATGCGGTCGGGACGCATGCGCAGGGCGTTGCGGACCAGTTCGCGGATGCGCACTTCGCCGGCGCCCTGGATGTTCGCCGGGCGCGATTCGAGCCGCACGATGTGCGACTGGTCGAGCCGCAGCTCGGCCGCGTCTTCGATCGTGACGATCCGTTCGCCGTCCGGGATGAAGCCCGAGAGGACGTTGAGGAAGGTCGTTTTGCCGGAGCCGGTACCGCCGCAGATGACGAGGTTGAGCCGCGCTTCGACGGCTGCGCGCAAGAAGTCGACCATCGGGCGTTCGATGGCGCCCATGTTGACCAGGTCCGACGACGTCAGCCGGTTCTTGCCGAAGCGGCGGATCGTCAGGGT
>DATHLL010000574.1:0-2219 GCA_035488195.1 Candidatus Elarobacter sp.
CGCGGCGAGCCGCTCGAAGAGCGCTTTGCCGTCGGGCGATTTGAGATCGAGCGCGAGGCTGCGCTTGTTGCGGTTGAGCCGGACGAAGTTCGAGCTCTCGCCGCCGATGAACGGCCCGGCCGCGCGGGTCAGGTCGCCGCCGCTCGGGTTCTCGACCTTGACGACGTCGGCGCCGAGATCGGCGAGCTGCATCCCGCAGAACGGGACGGCCATGAAGTTGCCGACCTCGACGACGCGGATGCCGTCGAGCGGCGAGGCGGAGTCCATGCCGCAGGATTGCCGAACCGCCGTACCCTACTCCTGGTCATGAAGCAGGCTCGCGGTCCGTTCATCGCCTCGTCGGTCGCAGCGTTCGCGACGATCGCGTTCCTCCGCACTCCGGCGGGAGCGGCGGAGTTCACCGGAAAAGCCGGGACGAATCAGCCGGTCGATCATCCGCTCAGCGTCGCGATGAAAGACCTGTGGGACGCGGTCCGCAAGGAGACGAACGGGCGGCTCGACGTCACGGTCTTCCCGAACAACCAGCTCGGCGGCGACACCGCGATGCTTCAGCAACTCCGCGCCGGCGCGCTGCAGGTGATGACGCTCGACGGCGGGATCCTCGAGGCGGTCGTCCCGGTCGCGGCGATCCAGAGCGTCGGCTTCGCGTTCGCCGACTCGCAGCACGCGTTCCGCGCGTTCGACGGGAAGCTCGGCGCGTACGTGCGCGGCGAGATCGCGGCGAAGGGCCTGCACGCGTTCGACAAGATATGGGAGAACGGGATGCGCCAGATCACGACCGCGACGAAGCCGGTGCGCAACGCCGGCGACATCGCCGGGATGAAGATCCGGACCCCGAACAGCCGGATGGCGCTCGACCTCTTCAAGTCGCTCGGCGCCGCGCCGACCCCGCTGAACTTCAGCGAGCTCTACACCGCGCTGCAGACCCGGGTCGTCGACGGTCAGGAGAACCCGCTCGCGAACATCGAGTTCGCGCGTTTCTTCGAGGTGCAGAAGAACCTCAGCTTGAGCAGCCACATGTGGGGCGGCTACTGGCTGCTCGCGGAGAGCGAATGGTACAACAAGCTCCCCGGCGACGTGCAGGGCGTCGTGGTCCGCAACGCCTCGCGGATCACCGACCGCCAGCGCGCCGACGTGATGAAGCTCAACGACGGCTTGATCGGCAAGCTGCAGTCGCAGGGGATGACCGTGAACCGGCTGAGCGACGCCGATCGCGGCACCATGAAGGCGAAGCTCGCCGAGTACTACAAGCGCTGGCGCGCCGAGTTCGGCACCACCGCGTGGGATCTGCTCGAGGGCTACTCCGGCAAGCTGACCTGAGCGGTCCTGGGCTCCTGGTGTCGCTTGCACGGCACCCACAGATAATCGCCTTCCGGCCGGGCGAAGGCGAGGCAGTCGCACGGCCAGCGCCACCCGATGTGGCGGCTGATCGCGGCGCGGCTCGATCCGTCGATGACCGTGCGCGTTCGCTCGAACGCGCGGGAGCCGATGCGACCGTACAATTCGTCGAGGGGAGCGATGAACTTGGAGCGGCGAGGCACGAGAAAAAGAACGCCGATCGTCGAGCTTTGGATGTAACGGTCTTCTTTTGACGTCGCGAGTACCGGCGCGGTTCCCGCGTGCGGCCAAGCGGGCGTTCCCATCGTAGCGTGAAGTGAAGTGCGCGGGTAGCGTCCTGACAACTCGCTCGTCGTCAGGAGTATCATCACGTGCGCCGTGTAGCCGCACCTATTCTTTCGGCGCTCGCCGTGCTCTCGGTTGCGGCGGCGGGCGTCATGTACCTCGCGCCGCGAGCGATCGCGTCCGATCATCAGGACTCGCCGCTGACCGTCGCGCGTCCGGGCGCCGACATCACCGACGTCTACGTCTTCCCGGCGAACGACCCGGCGAAGGTCGTGCTGGCGATGGACGTCTGGCCGCTGATCCCGCCCGGAGTCGGTACGACGACGTACTTCGATCCGGGCGTGCTGTACCAGCTCAAGATCGGATTGCAGTCCGACGACGTCGAAGATCTCGTGCTGCAGTTCAAGGCCGACGGCGTCGGCGCAAACCAGCGCATCACACTGTACGGCCCGGCGCGGCCCGGTCTGACCGGGACGCGCAACGCGATCGTCACCTCGTCGAACACCGGTACGGTACCGTACAACCAGGTCACGACGCTGCCGGGCGGGATCCTCGCGTTCGCCGGACCGCGTGAAGACCCGTTCTACTTCGATCTC
>DATHLL010000575.1:0-5660 GCA_035488195.1 Candidatus Elarobacter sp.
AGAGCCGGCGCTCGCCGCGCCGCGGCCTCGCGAGCGCGGTCAGCGCGCCGCGCAGCGCGCCGGCGGCGGCGTCGTCGTTCAGCCGGTCCGCACGGCGCAGGGCGAGGATCGCGTCGAGCGGCTGCGCTTCCGAGACGACGATCGACGACGGCAGTGCGGCGAGCATCTGGGCGACGAGCGTCGAGCCGCAGCGCGACATGTGGAAGACGAAGCCGTCGGGAGCGGCGCTCGAACCGAGCGCGCCGTCGCGCAGCAAGACGTCGAGCGGCGTTTCACGCGCGAAGAGCAAGTTGAACGGGTGCTGCATCGCACGGGCTGCCGTCTGTTCGAAGAACGGGTCGGCGAGCGGCGTGCGCACGATCGACCAGTCGACCGCGGGTTCGCCTGCGGTGCGGATCCAAACGGGCGTCCACTCGTGCAGCGACGGCTCGCTCACAGCACCCAGCGCATCAGCCAGCGTTGATGCGCATCGGCGATCGCGGCTCGGAGATCGCTCTCCGCGACGTCGCATCCGAGCTCCGCCGCCGTGCGCAGCACGTCGGACACGAACTGCGAGGGCTCGGCGTCGCGTAGCCGCAACGCGAGCGCGGGGTCGTCGAAGACGCGGGCGCGCAGCGCGTCGAGGCCGGCTCGAGACATCGCTCGACCGCTTCGGCCCGCCGCACGCGCGACTCCTCGGGGAATCACAGCTTCGGCGAAGCGTGGCCGCAGCATCGTGCGTTATCGTCGGAGCGATATGTCTTCTCGACGATTGATCGCCGCGTCGTGCTGCGCGCTCTTGGCCGGCTGCAGCGGCGGCGGCAGCACGGCGACGGTCCCCGCGACGGCGCCGGTCACCAGGGCGACCCCGGTCCCGGCCGCGACGGGGACGCCCGCGCCGGACGTCGCGTGCAGCAGCGTCTCGCGCAGCGGGCTCGCGGGGCGCCGGCTCGCGCGGGCGGGCGGGACGCCGTCCTCGTGGATCGCGCCGAACCGGCTCTACGTGACGTACCGGAGCGCCGCCGGCGAGACCGCCGCGCGCGCGATCGACGGCGTCGTGCGCTCGGCACGCTCGACAGACCTCGGCACCAACGGCTCGCTCGCGCACCGCTTGGTGACCGTCCCGGCGGGCTTGACGACCGCCGCCGCGACGAGCGCGCTGCGCGCGACCGCGGGCGTCGTCGACGTGCAGCCGCTGCATCTGCGGCGCCCGTCGTCGGACGCCGTCGCGAACGACCCGCTGCTCGACAATGCGGACCAGTGGTATCTCTACAAGACGAACGCCGACGCGGGCGCGTGGTCGGCGACGCACGGCTCGTCCGCCGTATCGGTGGCGATCATCGACACCGGCGTCGATGAGACGAACCGCGACTTCACCTTCACCGTGCGCGAGAGCGTCGTCGGCGGCGTGAAGACGACGGGCGCCGGCGCAGCGCAAGACACCGACGGCCACGGCACCAACGTCGCCGGGCTCGCGACCGCCGCGACCAACGACGGCTACGGCTTCGCGGGCGTCGGCTACGCGACGCCGCTGCAAGCGTACCGGATCTTCCCCGATGCCACCGCGACCAGCGACTGCCAGACCGCCGACACCGGCGACGAAGCGGTCGCGATCCGCGACGCGGTCGCGAACGGCGCGTCGGTGATCAACTTGAGCCTCGGCTCGCCGCAGAGCGCCGGCGCCGATCAGGCGGAGCAGGACGCGATCGCGTACGCGATCGCGAACAACGTCACGGTCGTCGCCGCGGCGGGGAACGAGTACGGTACGTCCGACGGCGGCACGGTCGACTACCCCGCCGCGTATCCCGGCGTGATCGCGGTCGGCGCCTCGGCGGTGCAGGACGCGACGCCCGGATCGTACGCCTCGATCACTGCGGAGACGGTGGCGTCGTACTCGAACTCGGGCCCGACGCTCGTCGCACCGGGCGGCGACGCGGCGGGCGACAGCGACGACGACGTGCTGCACTGGATCCAGAACTACTCGACGACGACCGCGGCCTATCCGCCCGACCAGTGCACGAACGGCGGCGGCGTGTGCCGCGCGTGGTTCAACGGCACCTCGCAGGCGACGCCGCAAGTCGCGGGGACGGTCGCGCTGATGGAGGCATATCACGGCGGAGCGCGCTCGCTCTCGCCCTCGCAAGTCTCGGCGATCCTGCAGCAGACCGCCGATCCGATCGCCGGGATCTCGAGCACGCGTCAAGGCGCGGGCCGGCTCGACGCCGCGAAGGCGGTCGCCGCCGCGCACCCGTAGTGCGGACGGCACCGTGTGCCGGCTACCTCGTCCAGAAGGCGTCGCTGACGTGGTGGGCGACGAGCCGGCCGCGCGCGTCGACGAGGTCACGCAACTCGTCGATCAGCAGCAGCGAGCCTGAGCCGTCGAACGTCGCGGGAAACCCGTTCGACCAGGTTCGTCCGTCGAGCGAGTACAGCGGATGCTCCATGGCGTCGTGTTGGAGGTACGCCAGTTTCCCGTCGCCGGCGGCGAGGCCGTGAACGCACGGGCCGGCCCCGACGAGCCTGCCCGTCATGTCGACGATTCGCACTCGGCCCTGCGGCTCGGCGGAGTATCTGCGGTCGGCTCGCCTGAAAAACGGACAGCTTGCATCGTCCGCGATGACCGCGAGCCGCGCGTCGGAGAGAAATCCCATCATGTGCCGGCTGTACTCGCCGACCGTGACGGCCGCGTTCCTCTGGGTCTTCGCCGGGTTTGCGACGCGAAACACCGTGAGGGTTCCACGTCCGTCGCCGCGCAAGCAGGCCGCGTTCACGCCGCCGGGTGAGATCGCCAGCGGTTCACACGCCGTCGCGTCGGTCGAGAGGTGGCCGTTCTCGACGTGAGTACCGCCGAAGAACGCCCGGCGCTGCAGCGACGCCCGCGGCTTGTTGCGCGCGGCGAGCGGCGGCGGCCGGTGGTGATCCGTCGATACGACGACCCCGTCTCGAATCGTCAGCAAGTCCCATTCCGAGCCGTTCGGACGGACGACGTACAGCGTCCCGGTGATGCGCGCCGGAGTCGTGGCACGGTGTGCCGTAACGGCCGGCTCTCGCGCCGAACAGCCAGCGACCAGGATCACCTGGAGAACGCCCACGAACGCGGATAATCTCGATCGGCGTGCACCGAGTTCGTGTCGAGGCGTCACCGGCGGACGCAGGCGGCCGGTCACGGCAGATCTCCGGGCGGGCGGACCTCGACGACGCGGTCCTTCTTGAACCGCACCCACCACGAAAACGGCGCCGGTGCCGGGTATGTCCATCGGTCTTCCGCGCGGAACGACGCGACGGTTCCGTACCGGCCCGGATAGCCCACAAGCCAGACGACGTCGTCGCGCGACATCCCGGCGCGCACGGCAAATCCCGGCTGTGTCCCAAACGCGGGCGGCGCGGCGAGGCCGAGCGCCGTGTCGACGTGCCACGGATCGGCATAGCGTAACACGAACGGACATGGCTGGGAGGCGGGCGGAACCGCTTCCGGGCCGGCGATCCGGAACGCGAGCGGATCGAAGGCGAGGAAGCGGAACGCGTAATCGCCGGTCCCCGAACCGACGCTGAGGAGCGCCACGCGGCCCCGCTCGCGGCTCACCGCTTCGACGTGCAGCGGCGTCCGCGCGGGGTAGCCCGTTCCCCAGCTCGCGTGGGGCTGATCGCAGGTCCGCACCGCCTCTCCGTACGCGTGCGCGACGCGTCCGGTGAAGCGCGCCTGCGTCGCGCGCAAGCGCGGATCACCGCCGCGTTCGTCGGGCCACCACGCCGCGATCGCGCCGATCCCGGCCTCCGGGAACTGCGTCACCGGCAGCGGATTCCCGTCGCCGGTGCGCGCGAAGCCCGGATCGGTCTCGGCGGAAAGCTGGTACATCCCCCACCCCGGCGGCGATGCGATGGAGACCGGGATATCATATGATGGGCGCAGCGGCACACCGCTGAGAACCGGCGCGCTCGGCACCGCGCGCACCGGTATCGCGCGCGCCGTCTCGTCGACCGCGAACCCGCGATACGGTCGAAGCGTGAAGTGCAGTGCGGCCGGGTCGACCGTGAACGGCACGCCGGAGAACACGTCGAGGTGGAGCACGCCGTCCCTCACCCCGAACCCGATCCGCACGTCTGCCGAAGTCTGCGGCATCCCCGCCTGGCCGGTGAAGAGCGAGAGCGCACCGGCGAACGCCGCGATGCGCGCGAGACGAAGCATGCGCGTCCGTTCGACGAAGCGCGGGCTCAGGCTTCCGCCGTTCAGCTCTGGGGGGAATTATGCCGACGAATCGGGCCGGTCCGTGCGTCACGGCCCGGGCGGCATCCGAAGCAGCTCAGAACGTGATGCTGCACCCGACGTTCATCGTCTGACCCTCACCGGATACTGTTGCACCGTAGTCGGAAACGCCGGACGCGTTGACGAACAACGACCCGCCCGTCGGTATCCTGGGTACACTGAAGCTGTAACCCGCGACGTAGGATCCGCCATCAGCAGGAACATTGAATGCAGGCGGGGAGATCGTTCCGGTGCCGACGGTATTTCCGTTGTTGTCGACTGCTTGCCAGTTGTATCCCATGTTCCAGTTGCCCGGGCCAGACAGACCAACATCGATGCTGACCCCGGTGACATCGTCCATGGGATCGTCGGTCGTTTCGAAGCTCGTCGCATCGCCGGAGGAACTGCTATTTTCGGCGCCGTTGCAACCGGCTGTGAACTTGCCGCCGCTGCCGTTGTCTCCGCACGTCGCGCATTGCACGGGCTGATATGCCGACGATGCGACGGGCATGACGATAGAGGCCGCCATGACGGCGAGCATGAGAACCGCCTTCCGCATGGCTCAGATGTCCGCCCGCGTCAGAGTTCTGACGTATTTCGCACGAGCGAGCCAAGCCGGTCGCTTCGCGCCCAGGAGGAGGTAATACGTAGCGCTTCCGTGCGAAACGACGCTACCGCTCGGGAACGAGAACGTTCGTCCAGCGAGGTCGACGACCGTCACTCCACTCGCGTCAGTCGTGACTCTTTGCGGAACCATGAACGCCCGCGTTCGCGTACCGAACGTCACGCCGACGATGTCGTACTGATACTCTTTCGCGTTCGCCGCGAGGTGAACCGGCGGCATCGCACGCACCGCAGCGTAGTGCGTCGTGACGTGCTGGGAGGATGAACTTCCCGCCGTCGTGTTTCCCGGAAGTCCGACGTTGCGCGTGCCGCTGCATCCGACCGGGATGATGAGCGCGGAGAGAAGGGCTGCCGCCTGGAGTTTTCTTTTCAAAGCACACCCGCTTTTCCAAGAGTGAGAGGGACCTCAGCAGACGAGGAAATCGCTTCCGCCGGCTGGCCGTTATTGACTAATTTCAGTATAGCCATGCATTCAATAGCCATCCGCTTGCTTGTTCAAGTTATGACGACGATTCCGCTTCGAGCAGCGTCGGTCCAGACCGCGGTTCCAACGAGCGGCTGCGTCATCCAGTCGAACGCGGCTTCTACATCGGAGCGTTCGCAGCGGGCTTCGCTTCCGGAGCGTGCGAGCGACTCGTTCACGCAGATCATTGCGGAGTCGACGGTCAGGCGGGCCGCAATGGATGGCGACGCGGTCAAGGCGATGCGCTGTTCGCGCGAAGCGATCTGCTGAAGCATCTCGGCGATGACCGCGATGCGCTTCCGAATCCCGTGCGAGCGCTCCCAGAGCACGTCGCCGAGCGCGTCTTCCGCG